>CAYTIT010000050.1:0-8446 GCA_964437975.1 uncultured bacterium | reverse complement strand
ATATTAATAAAAAAGAAGGTGAAAATTCATGAGTATTCGTTTTGATAGAACAACACTACCTGAAGTCATCTCTCCTCCTGTAAAAACGGACTCAGATGACTCTTTTCTTAAGCGGTTAAAAGAAAAAGTGAACGTAGTTGCATGTGCGTTTTTTAACTTGGTGGCGTGGTGTTACCAAAAACTCAGCGCTTGTTCACAAGCAATCGATAACTATGAATATGACTGCAGACAGGCAGAGCAGACTGTATTAGGTATGACAGAAACAGAGCTCATGCAAGGCTCTGGTGAAGTCGAGCCTGGAGAAGATGACGGCAGTCGTTGGTATGACCCGAAAGAAGGTGGAAACTTGGAGTCGGAGGAGTGGTATGATGAGCAGTTTTAACTTCTTCCCTAGTCATGATGCAAGCCTGTGCGTCGTCTAAGTTTCTTGCACATCCCTCTATTTTGGATGGGGAAGAGGGTACCCATGTTGCGCAATCTAAAAAAGATTGCATTTAACGCGAAAAGCGATTACCCTTTAAAAAAAATAAAAATTTTTTTTGCCCCATGTCGTCGTTAAGTGGTATTTTATTCAACCGAAGATTTGAATTAAGTCAAGCGAGTTTTCTCCCGGGCGGGGAATGGACCCCGCGTAAAGAGTATGGGAGATGGAGCGGTGATCCCAACGCGCCACTTTGGACATTAGACAGCTTGTCTGGTGATTTCTATTTAAACCAACCTACCAATCTCTTGAGGTTTAAGCTGTCGGTTTTAACAGGGTGTTTAGCCGGACTTCTTGGCAATACCATCAGTTTGACCGTGAATGCAGCGTACCGATGTTTGAAAGTTGTCTCTTTAGCCCATTTTTGGCGGCCCCTAGCCTGCATTTCTTGGATGGAGGAAGATCAGGTCAATGGCTTGTATCACGCTCAGGTTAGGTGGGTTGAGCTTGCTAAAGATATTGCAAGAATTGTCGCAACCCCTTTTGCTTGGATAGCGTTGCTTTGTGTGAGTTGGGGAGGCGCGCTAAGTCCCCGGGAAAATGGGCCAAGAGACGCTGCTAAAATTTTTTCGTCTATTGAAATAGCGATGTATGGCGGTCTTGTAGATGAAGGGTGCTTTGGATGGGCCCCTTGCTATCAGCCTAAAGACTTTGGCTTGTAAACGACTCGATCCCCTGAAGGGGACGAACTTTCAGCTAGCGCTTTTGCCGCCCTCTCCCTAGTGAAATTCCCGCTTGTTGAATCGCGATTGTTATCAACAAAATATTTATTAAGGTAGCTTTACTTATTCATTTTTTTTGTTTTTTATTTTTTCATTGGTTTTTTTTGCGGATTTTATCAAAATAGGTGCTTTTATAGCGATCGTGGTTTGAGAAGCGCGCTCGGCGTAATAGAGGATTTTTTATGACAAGTCGTTTAGATGTTGTTGCAGATTGGGGACGGGGGGTTTTCGGTCTAGGTGGCCAATCCGAGAAAAAAGACAGCGACAACGGCAATTCAAGCTCTGTTAACTCAAAGGTAGGGCGTTGCGTTCAAGTTCTAACAGCTGACTCAAAGAAAAAAGAGTCTCAGCAGAGTAAAAGTTTTAAGGGTTACTTGGCCGCTAAGGCAAAAACATTATTTAAATGTGTTCTTGTGGTGGGCCTATTAGCCGCAGTTGTTGCCCTCTACCTCGTTCTAGAAGTCATACGGACCTGTTTATTTATTCTTGGGATCTGTCTTATCGCAGGCTTTGCTTTGAAATATCTGTGCGGACATCAGTGATCCCTTCTTCTTGCTAAAAGAGGGAGACGCCTGAGAAATGGATGGGAAATGCTCCGTAGGGTTCTGCTGATCAACATTCGCCGGGAAACCCCATCTTCTTCTTCAGGTGAGGGCCTTTACGGCTAAAACCAAGCCTTTTCCTTTGGTGGCTAGCGTTGAAACAAGAACTTGTAGGAAGGAGCGAGTGCAAGCCTACTCATAGGGTGGGTTCTCATCTTGTGAATCTCCTTACTGTAGATGGGAGAAGAGTCAACCTCTGCAAGGGGATTGAGGGGAAAGAAGGAGGTGTGTATACTTTACTTCTTAATTCTTACCATCGAGAGGTACTATGAAAGAAGATATCCACCCATCTTATCAAGATGTTCTTTTTGTCGACACAGCGACAGGAGATTGTTTTATTTGCGGCAGCACGCTGAACCCAAAAGAGCGCAAAACCCACAACGGGAAAGAGTACCCTGTTTATCGCGTCCCTATTTCATCGAAGTCGCACCCGTTTTTTACGGGGAGTCAGCAGTTTGTCGATGCCGAAGGGCGCGTCGATAAGTTTAAGAAGCGCTATGCGCGACGTCCTGCTGTGCCCGGTGCGCATGGCCCCGCTGAAAAAGAAAAAAAAGTGGGAGCAAAGAAGGGTGTGACACAACCTGCGGCTAAGAAAACAACGGCAGTCAAGAAAAAGACCGTTGCGAAAAAAGCGCCAAGAGCGAAAAAGACGAAAGAGTAGAGAGGCTGAAGAACCTGGGTTCTTACATCATCTATGAAAGAAAGAATTGAGCAGCTCCTTCTCAAGTTACAAGGTGTTGAAAAAGAACTCGGTGATAGCGCTGTCATAGCGGATCAAAAAAAGTACCGGCGACTTTCTCAAGAACACGCCTACCTTTCCGAGATCAAAACATCTTATGATGTGTATACGCAGGCGCAACAAGAACTCGATGAACATCGGACGCTCCTTAAAGACAAGCTCGATCCTGATTTTGCCGCTCTTGTCGAAGAAGAGGCGCATGAGCTCGAAAAAAAGATTGAACGGGAAAAGGGAAAACTGGAAACGCTGCTGATTCCGCCCGATCCACTCGACCATGCGACGGTCATTATGGAAGTGCGCGCGGGAACTGGCGGCGATGAAGCGGCGCTCTTTGTCGGAGACTGCGTGCGGATGTATTCGCTCTATGCTGGCAAGATGGGGTGGAAAGCAGAGACATTGTCTTGCGCTTCGTCTGAAGTGGGGGGGTTTAAAGAGTATGTCCTCTCGCTTTCGGGTAAAAACGCCCATAAGTACTTGCAGTATGAAGCGGGGACGCACCGCGTCCAGCGGGTACCTGCTACCGAGACTCAAGGGCGGATCCACACCTCGGCGATCACTGTGGCTGTTTTGACCGAGCCGCAAGAAGAAGAAAGCATTGCGGTAGATGAAAGTGAGCTCAAGGTCGATACCTACCGCGCGTCGGGTGCCGGGGGGCAACATGTCAACACGACAGATTCTGCGGTGAGGTTGACCCACATACCGACAGGGATTGTCGTTTACTGTCAGCAAGAGCGCTCACAACATAAAAACAAGGAAAAGGCGTTGCGCGTCTTAGTCGCAAAAATTGCTGAAAAAAAACGTTGCGAAGAGGCGGCAAAACGGTCGGCGCTCCGCTCACAACAGGTTGGATCGGGCGATCGCTCAGAGCGGATTCGCACCTATAATTTTCCTCAAAATCGCGTGACAGACCACCGAATCAAACTCACCTTATACCACCTCGATCAAATTATGGAGGGAGATCTTAAGGGTGTTTCAGAGCCGTTGATTCAACACTTTTATCAGCAGAAACTCAGTGGTAATGAGGATGCGTCTTAAAGAAGCGCTCACAGAAGGCAGGCAGGTACTTGCTTTAGCAGGCGTGCCCCAAAGCCGTCGAGAAGCGGCTGATTTGCTTTCTTTTGTGATCAAAAGCCCTTCGAACGGGTTTTTTTTCAACGAGGATAAAGTCCTATCGCCACAAGAAATAGGACATTGGCGATCGCTTATCTCTCGCCGCGCTCAGCGCGAGCCGTTTGCTTATTTGACAGAGAGGATCGACTTTTTGGGGTGCCAGTTGGCCGTGACAGCTGATGTGTTAGTTCCGCGCCAGGAGACCGAGATTCTCGCTAAAAAAATTATTCAAACGCTTCCGCCCGATGAAGAAAAGGTCGCATGGGATCTTTGCTGTGGGTCGGGGTGTCTTGGTATTGCGATTCAACAAGCGCGGCCACGGCTGGAAATGACTTTGTCAGATGTTTCTGAAAAAGCCCTTGACCTTGCGCGGCTCAATGGAGAGCGCAATGGGGTCCAAGCGCGCTACTTGCTAGGGGATCTTCTCGCGCCCTTTAAGGGGGAGAAAGCCGATTATCTTTTTTGCAACCCGCCTTATTTGGCAGAAAAAGAGTATGCACTTGTCGAGCCTGAAGTGCGTTGTTTCGAGCCGCGGTCCGCTTTAGTTGCTGGAGTGAGCGGCGTTGAATTTTTTATTCGGCTTGCGCGCGAGCTCCCCTCGTTGTTGGCCCCTTCAGCGCGCGTTTTTTTTGAAATCGGGGCTAGTCAAGGGCGGGCTCTTGAAAAAATTTTTAGTGGGAAGGAGTGGAAAAACAGTTTTTGCGTGCCCGATTGGGCGGGAAAAGAAAGGTTCTTTTTTCTTGAATTTTGCCCCTAAAAGAGGCTAAAATCGAGATAAACCCCTCTGCGGTGTAGCTATGTTCGGCGCTTTATCCGAAAAATTTCAAGATCTTTTTTCTTCTTTGCGTACGGCAAAGACCTTAACAGAAAGCAACTTGGCTGACGCCGTGCGTCAAGTTCGACTTGCTCTTCTCGATGCAGATGTCAGTTACGGCGTTGTTAAGGCCTTTATCCTGCGCGTTAAAGAAAAAGCTTTAGGCGAAGCGGTGCTCAAAGCTGTTTCCCCAAGTGACCAGTTTGTCAAAATCGTTCATGATGAACTCATTGCCCTTATGGGGGCGGAAGAGAAAAAGTTGTTGTTAGACCGCAGGCCGTCAGTGATTTTGCTGTGTGGTTTGCAAGGTGCGGGGAAGACAACGCAAGCAGCCAAGCTTGCCGCTTACTTGCACGCGAAGAAAAAAAAGGTCCTGATCGCTGCGTGCGATTTGCAGCGCCCTGCGGCGATTGATCAGCTCGAAGTTCTCGGTCATCAAACCTCTACCCCTATTTATGTCGATCGCAAAGAAAAAAAAGCGGCACGGGTCGCATCGGCAGCACTCGACAAAGCAAAAAAAGAGGGGTTTGATGTCCTTATTGTCGATACGGCAGGAAGACTCCACCTCGATAAAGAGCTCATGAAAGAGCTGCGTGCGATTAAAGAAGTGACGACGCCCCATGAAATTTTCTTTGTGGCCAATGCGGCAACTGGACAAGATGCGGTTAAAACAGCAGCGGCTTTTGATTGCGAAATTGCCATCACCGGAAGTATCTTGACGATGCTCGATGGAAATACGCGCGCTGGGGCGGCGATTTCCATTCGCGAAGTGACGGGCAAGCCCCTTGTGTTCGAGGGGACGGGCGAGAAAATCAAAGACTTTCAGCTTTTTAATCCCCGGTCGATGGCTGATCGCGTGTTGGGCATGGGCGATGTGATCAACTTGGTTCGCCGCGCTGAAGAGGTGGTCGACAAAGAGGAAAGCCAAAAGCTCCAAAAAAAGCTGCGCAAAGCAACCTTTTCTTTCGACGATTTTCTCAAGCAAATGAGGTCGGTCAAGAAAATGGGGTCAATGAAAAGTTTGTTGGGAATGCTTCCTGGCTTTGGCTCGATAAAAGAGCTCGATGTTTCCGATCTCCACCTTAAGAGAATGGAATCGATCATTCTCTCAATGACGGTATCTGAGCGTTTAGGACTCGAAGAGTTAGCGCCAGGGCGGCGACGGCGCATTGCACGCGGAAGTGGGCGTTCTCTTGAAGAGGTGAACCAAATGATCAAAAATTTTAAACGGATCAAGCAGATGATGAAAAAGATGCCGGCGTTTAAAAAGAAGTTTTCTCAAGGCAACCTTGGAGACCTCTCTGCAACCCTTTCAAAAGGCAATTTCTGAGGGTTTTTTCGCTCCTGGTAAATTTTTTGAGCCACTTGGGCTCTTTTCCCATGCAATTTTTTCCCTATTTCGCGTAAAATGCTTCTCATGAGAGGGTCTGATTGCGGAAATCGCTTTGACGTAAGCCCTATTTAAATAAATGATAAGCAGCCTGCTTGAGCGGGCTAACAGGAGAACTGCGGATTATGGCACTTAAAATTCGGTTGCGCCAACAAGGTAAAAGAAATCGCTTGACCTATCGCCTTGTGGTGGTTGACTCCAAGATGCCGCGCGATGGAAAATATGTCGAGATGGTTGGGCATTACGATCCCCATGTAAAAGACAATCAAGACATCCGCGTTTTTGAAGATAGAATTCAGTTTTGGCTTGATCGTGGAGCCGAATTAACCGAAAAATCGCACGCTCTTGTCAAGCGGTCAGCGCCTGAGGTGATCAAACGACAGCACGAAAAACAGCGACAAAAGAAAGAAGCAAAGAGAGCAAAGAAAAAGGGGCGTCAAGCGTCTTAAGCAAGCGGCATGCGCTTCACGATTATTTCCCTTTTCCCCTCTTATTTTGACGGCCCTTTTAGTGTGAGCTTGCTGAAGCGGGCACGCGATAACGGGCTGATCGACATCCGCTTGGTCGACCTACGCGCCTTTGGCCAGGGTCGCTATGAGCAAGTCGATGACCGTGTTTATGGAGGCGGGCCGGGAATGGTCTTGATGGCACAGCCTGTGATAGATGCTGTGCGCCATGTGCAAGAACCTCGAGCGAAAGTGATTTACCTATCGCCTCAAGGGAAGAGGCTAACGGCACAAAGATGTGAAGAGCTTGCGCAAAAGCAAAATCCGCTGATTTTGATTTGTGGCCACTATGAAGGGTTAGATGAACGCGCATTAGACCTTGTGGTTGATGAAGAAATAAGTATCGGAGACTATGTCTTGACGAGCGGAGCGCCCGCAGCGGCTGTTGTCGTCGATGCGGTGTCCCGGTTCGTGCCAGGCGTTGTGGGAAATAGTGAGTCGCCTCAAAATGACTCTTTTGCAGATGGAATTTTCGACGCTCCCTTATACACGCGACCAGCCGAAGTTGAGGGACTGTGTGTTCCAGAAGTTCTGCGTTGTGGTCACCACGCGGAGATTGCTGCCTGGAGACAGCAGAAAGCGAGAGAAAAGACAAAGCGCGTTAGGCCCGATTTGATTGAAAACTCGGAGGGAAATACTCAAGCCCCTCCAAGGGAAAAGGAGATACAGCCATGAGTCGGCATGTCCTCATCGAGGAGCTCGAAAGAGCGCATTTAAAAGAAGATATTCCGCCATTTACAGTGGGCGATACGCTGAAAATTCACGTGCGTATTATCGAAGGAGAAAAAGAACGGATTCAGGTGTTTACAGGAACGGTGATTGCGCGCAAAGGCGGCGGACTATCCGAAACAGTGTCGCTCTATCGAGTCGCTTATGGCGCTGGGATGGAACGCGTTTTCTTGCTTCACAGCCCGCGTATTGCGAAGATCGAAGTCGCGCGTCAGGGTAAAGTGCGACGGTCAAAGCTTTACTACTTGCGCGGTGCTAAGGGTAAAGCGGCAAAGGTCAAAGAAAAAATTATGACGAAAAAAGACCGCAAAAAAATGGCTGCAGCCAAGGTCGCACCTAAGGTCTCTGCGGAAGAAGACAAAGGACCTCCAGCAGCGCACGAAGGCGGTGATGCTTCAACTGACACGCCCACACCACAGGAGTAAACATGCTCGACCCCTTTGTTGCAGCCGCTAAAGAGCGGGGGTATCAATGGGTAGCAGGTGTTGATGAAGCGGGACGAGGGCCGTTAGCAGGCCCTGTCGTCGCTGCTGCTTGTCTTTTGCCGCGCGCTTACTTCTTCGGCGCACGATTTGATAGCAAGAAGCTGACAGCTAAAAAAAGGGCCGAACTTTGCGCCGCTTTTTTTGATCACCCAAAGATGTTTATCGGTGTTGGGGTCATCGATCATCAGCGCATCGATGCGATAAATATCTTGCAAGCGAGTTTAGAGGCAATGAAAGAGGCTGTCGCTTGTTTGCCGGTGCGGCCTGACTTTCTGTTGATCGATGGCCTACATGCGCCTGATGCGGGGATACCCGCGCAGTGCGTCATCAAAGGGGATGCTCTTTCTCCTTCTATTGGCGCGGCCTCTATTATTGCTAAACACCATCGTGATGAGTTGATGCACAACTATCACAGCACCTGGCCAGAGTATGGTTTTGCCAACCACAAGGGGTACCCAACGAAAAGACATCTTTTAGCGTTGCAAAAATATGGTCCGTGCCCTATTCATCGACGCTCTTTTTCCCCTGTAAAAGCGGTGCTCAATCACCTTGTATAATTTCTTTAAGGCGGACTTCTACTTGATTTGTTATGACGCGACGACGGTATTTAGGACACCAAACAACATGATATGTACAAGAATAGACAACATTTCTATTTGACTTGTAGGCAACTTCAAATTTTTCCATACCTCGATTATATTCTCTTTGGGAATATAATCAAAAGAAGTTTTAAAAATTCATCCCCATGGCTAAAGCGAGGGGCTTTCTTTTTTGCTTTTTGGTAAAATTTCTTTCAACCTTTTTTTTTGGTAATAAACTCGCTGCTGCATCGTTTTCCTGCAGTGTAAGCGACAGGCAAGAAAGATTT
>CAYTIT010000049.1:0-8607 GCA_964437975.1 uncultured bacterium | reverse complement strand
ATAAGTCATTTCAGATGGATTCATAGAATACAACTCGGATATCAAGGCGAGTTTTCCCATCCACGCCATATGTATGTCATTCCGGTGATAAGACACCGGCAAGCTTAACGCATGAGTTGACTAAAACTGAACACGAAGTGGCTTTTTTGCGCAAGGTCATCGATCATAGACACAGGGTTTTAAAAGATCGTTTTTAGCTGTAAGCGAGTGAGAGCGCCCGCGCTTGGTTGGCGATCTCGCTGCTCGAACTTTTTTCAAGAGGTGCTATTTGAAGAAAGGCTTGGCGTTTATAACCAAGGAGAAAAAGGGCCTTCGCTCTATTGAGTAGGGTCGGCTCGTGCTCGGCATCGAGTTTGAGCGCTTGTTCGAGGTAGTTGAGAGCGGCTAAGTGGTCGCCTATTTGCAGGTGCAAAGCGCCTAGCGTTTGCAAGTCATAGGGGTGATTTTTTGTTAGAACTACAAGCGCCTCAAAAAATTTGAGCGCGGTTTGGTAATGTCCTTGCTTAATATAAGCGTAGCCGGCAAGCCTTAAATCTTCGAACTCTCTTTCGCCCCATCCGAGAACGTGACTCCACGCAGTAGGCTCCATGATGACTACCCCTTTGAGTATTGGCTGCGGCGGGCATTGATGGCCTTGAGTTCTCGATCGATGGTTTGTAAACATGTCAAGAGGCCTAGCAACGTCGCCGCTTCCTGATTTCCTGTCGCTTTCTCCTTGCCGCTTTGAGAACGTTGCTCGGAGTATTGGCGGACTTTGTCGATCCGCGCTTGTTGAAACTCTTCGCTTCCAAGACAAGCAATAGGGTGCGCTGTAAACACACGCGCTGTTTGCCATAAAAAGCCGTCGGGCGAGTTAAATAAAGACCACGTTAAGTTGCGCCGGTTTGTTTGAAATAGGTTGGCTAGGTCAGTTTGTTTGAAAGAGTCAGAGGCATCAACCTGTGCTGCCTGTTGACCAAACTTAGCGTTATCTACAAGGCCTGGCTCTCCATATTGCTGATCTAGGGCAAAACGGTTGGAATGTTGAATGCCTATGTTATCGATCGTTACAGCATCTGCCATAGTGGTTCCTCATAAGTTCATCGCATTTTACCCTTATTTTTGTCGCTCAGATGAAAAAGAGTCAAATTGAATCCGAAAATAGAGCCTTATTTTTTATAAGAGAGGGGATAGAGGGTCGGATTGAGTTAAGTTGTCGACAAGTTTTCCACAATTTTCCACTTTTTAATTTCTCACTGTTTATCAATGAGTTAGCTAGATTGATTACACAAAATTGAGCGAGTTTTCGACAAAGTGATTGCCTGTTTTCGCTTGTCAGTGCTAGCATGTGGAAATAAGTGGAAAAGATGACCTAGTTCAATAACGATGAGTGATTTTTACTTCAGCGGAGCAACTTACACCAAGCTTGATGCTAAAAACCGGTTTGTCCTGCCGCAACCTATGCGCTATGGGTTGATCGAAGACGGGAAGCTGGAGTTTGCCCTCGCCTTAGGGATGGGGGGATCGCTTGCTATTTACCGCAAAAGCGCAATGAAAGAGGTGATCGAGCGCTTTCGCGAAAAGCAGTATGTCGCCAAATACCAGAAGTTTTTTACCCTCTTTTTCTCAACACTTCACGAGTTAACCTGCGATAAGCTAGGACGCGTTGTCCTCCCTCCCGTCTTAAAAAAAGCGGCTAAAATTGAGAGCGAAATTGTCATTTGCGGCGTTTTGAATAAGATTGAAATTTGGTCGAAAGAGGCTTACGAACGCGATTTAACGACCTTTTTGGAAGGTGGAGAAAATAATGCCCTGAGCGAAGTGAGTAGTGAGGTGTTTGGGTTGTTAAATGGACTTGAAAAAGAAGAACCGGCCGCCTTATCCGCACGTGAAAAAGCGGAGTATCAGGAGTTGTAATGAGCCACATTCCCGTCATGTTAAGCGAGAGCTTAGAGATTTTTGCTGAGCAAAAGGTGCGCACATTTTTCGATGGGACATTAGGCGCTGGAGGGTTTGCGCACGCCTTTTTAGAAGCCCACCCTGAAACTGAGTGCTATATTGGATGTGACCGCGATACAGATGCATTAGATTTAGCCGGAAAAAGGTTGGCTGATTTTGGAAAAAAGGTGCGGTTGGTTCACAGCAATTTTGCCGCGTTAGATGTCGTATTAAAAGACAATGGCCTGCAGAAGGTCGATGGTTTTTTTTTGATTTAGGAGTCTCATCGATGCAGCTCGATCAAGATGAAAGGGGATTTAGTTTTATGCGAGAGGGTCCGCTCGATATGAGGATGGATCCCTCGTCGCCGTTGACCGCACGCGAGGTTGTCAATCGATGGTCGGAAAAAGATCTCGGGACACTTTTTCGCGAGTATGGGGAGGAACGGTATTGGAAACAGGCGGCGAAAGCGATTGTGGTAGCGCGAAAAAAGAAAACCATTGAAACAACCACCGAACTTGCCGATATTATCAGTCGAGCCATTCGGCGCAGTCGCCCTAAACTTCATCCAGCAACGCTTGTTTTTCAAGCGCTTAGAGTGTGCGTCAATGGAGAGCTCGACGCCATCCGCGAAGGGGTTGAAAAAGCGGTCGACTGGCTCGCTCCCGAAGGGCGGATGGGGGTGATCTCTTTTCACCGCCTTGAAGATCGGCTTGTAAAAAATATTTTTCGATTGGCTTCAAAACCTTTACGCGCCCTTATCGACAAGAAAAATAGCCATGTTCTCCCCTTGCTGCGCCTTTTGACTAAAAAGCCCCTTGTCCCGACGCGTCACGAATGCCGCGACAACAAACGGGCGCGCAGCGCCAAGCTGCGAGCTGCTGCAAAACTTTGAGTGAGCAATGACGCGAGGGCTTCTTTTTCGACTTTTGCTTTGTATTGTTGCGCTCGTTTTTTCTCTTTACGCTTCGGTTAATCAACAAAACACTATGACAGAGCTTAGCATTTCCTTGCCTTTACTGAGAAAAGAGGTCAAGCAGATCCAAGATGAAAATGCCTGCTTGCGTTTTCAAATCGATGCCTTTGAATGTCCTAAGCGTTTAATGGCGCTTTTAAAAGAGCAAGAGTTTAGCCACCTTGTTTATCCAAAAGAAGGTGAAGTTAGGGTGGTTGTTGAGCCCCAGGCACTTCCATGAATGTCCGCGCAGAAAAAATACGACGGAGTTCACACAGACTTTTCGCCCTTGCTTTTTTCCTTTTGGTGCTTTTTTTTGCGATTATTGCTCAGTTTTACCGCGTGCAGATGATCGAAGGAGCGAAGTGGAAAGCAAAAGCGCGTTCTCAGCACCACCATATCCGTAACGAGCCGTTTAAACGGGGGCGCTTTTTTGCCACGCTTCATCGAGATAAACATCACCCGACGCGCCATGCTTTACTCGCCCTCGACCTGAAGTATTACCATTTGTATAGTGATCCGGCGCTGATTCCCGCACGTGAGCGGGAGTGTTTGATCAACATGCTTGAGACATTTTTTGGATTAAGCAAAGAAGAGCGCATGGTGTGGGCGACAAAGCTCGCACGCACATCGCGGAGTCAAAAGCTCAAAGGTGAGATAACAGAGCGGGAAAAAAAACAGCTGGAAATGGTGTGGGCAAAGTTTGCACAACAAAAGCGCCTTCCGCGCAATGCCTTATATTGGATCGAAGATTATTGTCGCAGCTATCCTTATGGCTCCTTATTCGGTGCGGCATTAGGCGCTGTCCAAAAAGAGCGCCATGTGAAAACAAAGCAAAGCATTCCGACAGGAGGACTTGAGCTCGCCTTGCACCACAAGCTCAAAGGGCAGCCGGGAAAGAGAAAGTTGCTGCGCTCACCGCGCCAAGCACTGGCGATGGGTGATGTCCTCGTTGAAGCGAAAGATGGGGAAGATATCTACCTGACAATCGATCCCTATATTCAAACGATTGCCGAAGAGGAAATCGAGCGCGCAGTTCAACGCGTGAGTGCTAAAGCGGGGTGGGCAATCATGATGGATCCACAAAGTGGGGAGATTTATGCCTTAGCCCAATATCCCGGGTTTACGCCGGCAAGTTATCGCGTCTGCTATAACGACCCTATCTTGAAACATTACACTGAAGTGCGCGCTGTCACCGATTGTTTTGAACCGGGCTCGACCTTTAAACCGCTTTGTTTTGCCGTGGCCCTTTTGGCAAACCGCGAGTGCCTTGCGCGGGGAGAGCCCCCGCTATTTGACCCTAAAACAATGGTGCGGTGTGATCAAGGAATGTTTCCAGGGCGGAAACGCCCCTTGCGCGATGTTGGAGGGCCGCACGCTTTTTTGAATTTAGCGCTGGCGTTGCAAAAGTCATCAGATATTTATGGTGCCGATGTGATCGAGCGGGTGATCAAGCGCTTTGGCCCATTTTGGTACTTTAAACAATTAAAACGACTCTTTAAACTCGGTCAAAAAACGGGTATCGAACTTCCAGGAGAAACAGCTGGTGTTTTGCCTAACCCGCGCGACCCAAACCAATGGTCGATTACGACTCCGTGTTGCTTGTCGATGGGTTATAATGTGCTTGTGACCCCTTTTCAGTTATTGCGCGCTTACGCCATCCTCCTTACAGGACGTGATGCCCCGCCTACACTCATCAAAAGGGCGTTGCCAGATCCAAGCAAGCGCACGGTCCTTATTGATGGTGCTATTAGCCGAGAATTGGTCGATGGGTTAACATTAGCGACGACAGCAAAGGGGACGTGCAAGCGCGCTAGTCTTGCAGGCTATACCCAAGGAGGAAAGTCGGGAACGGCAGAAAAAGTCATCCAAGGAAGTTATGCTAAGCGGTGTCACTTTGCAAGTTTTATCGGCTTTACGCCAGCTGATGCGCCGCGCTTTTTACTTTTTATTGGGATCGACGAGCCACCACATCGGTTCATTCCAGGGGTGGGAGGGGTTTACTTTGGTGGTTTTTGTGCTGCGCCTGCCTTTAAAGCGATCATGGAACGGACGCTAGAGTATTTAGAAACACCACCTGATGATCCCTATGGATATCCTTCTGATGATCCTAGGTTTGATCCCCAAAAAGCAAAAGGAGCGCAGCGCATCCGCGCAGCAAAGGAACTTTATCGCCAATGGAATCGAAAAGGATAACGCTGAAAGCGCTCTTTAAAGATCTTCAAGTCGAACTTAAGGGAAGTCGCGATGTCGCGGTTACAGGTTTAAGCTCTCATTCGAGATCGCTTACCCCGGGAGGCCTTTTTATTGCTAGAAAAGGGCGTCAAACCGATGGAAATGCCTTTATTCCCGAAGCGCTTCGAGCGGGTGCGTCGGCCATTCTCACCGACTTTTATAACCCTTTTATGCGCGATGTGACGCAAATCATCGCGCCGAATCCGGCGGCTTTAGAACCCCTTTTGGCTGAGCGCTACTACCGCTTCCCGACGCAAAAGCTCTTTATTGTTGGGGTCACAGGAACAGATGGAAAGACGACGACAGCCTATTTAATTCAGCGCCTTTTATCGACGCAAGATAAGCCGTGCGGGATGTTAGGGACAGTCGAGTATGTGACAGGGCGGCGCCGGTTGATGGCAGGGCTCACAACGCCAGATATTATTACGAGTCAACGCCTTTTTCGAGAAATGGTCGATGATGGCCTTTCGTCTGCTGTGATGGAAGTCAGTTCGCATGCCCTCGATCAGGAAAGGACCCAAACAATCGATTTCAACGTCGCCGTTTTAACCAATATCACGCGCGATCACCTCGATTACCACCCAACGCTGAGCGACTATATTGCCGCGAAAGCCAAGCTCTTTGCCGCCGTCGATACGCCTGGCAAAGGAGCGGTCATCAATGGTGATGATCCTGTTTATGCTTCGTTTTCTCAACTCAAGAGAGCGCGTTTGCTAAGCTACGGCATGCGCAAAGATGTTGATTTGCACGGCGCGCTTCTCGAGCGGGACCTTGAGGGCATGACAATGCGCCTTACGTTTCAGGGAAAAGTTCGCAAGCTCCGAGCGCCACTTATCGGCGCCTTTAATGGCTACAACTTGCTCGCAGCTGTCGGAGTCGCTTTAATCAAGGGGGTGCCTTGGACGAAAATCCAAGAGCGCGTCGCCTCGTTGCCACCAATTCCTGGGCGACTAGAGCGGATTCGATCGTCTGCGCCGTTTGCGCTCTTTGTTGACTTCGCCCACACTCCTGAGGCGTTGCGCGCAGTGCTTCAAGAGTTAAGGCCCCTTTGTCAACGTCAGCTCACCGTTCTATTTGGTGCGGGAGGCGACCGCGACCAAGGAAAGCGTCGAGAGATGGGGCAAGTTGCCGAGGCGCATGCAGATAGAGTTGTTGTGACCTCGGATAATCCACGCTCTGAAGATCCGCGTGGGATCATCGAGGCTATTTGCGCTGGGCTCCGTTTTAAAGATAAGGCGCTCATTGAGATAGACCGAAAAAAAGCCATTGAAAAAGCATTGCAACGCAGCGGTGCAGGCGATATTGTGTTGCTCGCTGGGCGCGGGCACGAGCCGATGCAAACGTGGGGGAAAACATCGATCCCTTTTGATGATCGCGTTGTCGCACGCGACATTCTAAGTGGAATGGAATGCAAGTTGTGAGTGTAAAAAACCTTTTAACCTCTACTTTCTTGTTGGTGGCGCTCTTTTTTTCTTCTGGTTTAGAGGGAGCGCGTGCAAAGCCCGCACCGTCGAAAAAAGCGCTGATTGTACTCGATCCGGGCCACGGCGGGTTTGCTTTGGGTGCGCATGTCGGAAAAATCCGCGAAAAAACGCTCGCCTTAAAGACAGCGCAGAAAGTGCAAAAGCTTCTTCGACAAAAAGGGTACCGCGTTGTCATGACGCGGACAAATGACACTTTCATCGCACTTGAGAAACGAGCAAAAATCGCCAATCGGACGAAGTGCACACTTTTTGTCAGTATTCACTACAACGCGCATCACGATGCTTCTGTTAAAGGGCTTGAAGTCTTTTACTACAAAAAGGGAAACAAATGGCGCGCCAAACGATCAAAAAAAGCGGCTGAAAAAGTGCTAGGCCGCCTTGTGAAAAAAACCCATGGTTACTCGCGCGGCATTAAGCACGGCAATTTTCACGTCCTTCGAGAAACAACGATGCCAGCCATCCTTGTTGAGGGGGGATTTATCACCCACGATAAAGAGCGCTCTCAACTCGCTCAAGATAGTCATCTCAATCATATTGCTGAGGCGATCGTTGCTGGAATTGAGGCCTACTTTGCTTCAACTAAGTAGGGCAAAGGTTTTTTTGCTGGTTTTTGGAGTCAGCCGTTTGGTATAGAGGGAAAAAGAGCGTCCTCGGCGCGATTCGAACACGCGACCTGTTGCTTAGGAGGCAACTGCTCTATCCAGCTGAGCTACGAGGACAAAAAAGAGGATTTTACGCCATTGCAGCTCTTTTCTCAAGCTTTTCACCCGCAATCCTGAAGTAGGTAAATCATGAAGACAAACCAAGCCGATATAGGTCTGATTGGCCTAGCTGTGATGGGACGTAACCTCGTCCTTAATATGAATGATCACGGCTATTGTGTTGCCGTGTATAACAGGACAACAGAAAAGGTCGACGCTTTTTTGCAAGGAGAAGCGAAGGGGACAAAAGTAATAGGGACCCATACCCTTAAAGAGTTCATCTTAGCGTTAAAAAGGCCGCGCAAAGTGATGTTAATGATTCGCGCAGGGAGCGCAGTTGATGAGCAGATCCAAGAGCTTCTTCCTCTACTCGAGACGGGTGATCTTGTCATTGACGGCGGCAACAGCCATTATCCCGACAGTCAGCGTCGCTACCACGAACTTAAAAAAAAGGGAATGGTATTTATCGGCACGGGAATTTCTGGCGGCGAAGAAGGAGCGCGCCATGGCCCCTCGATTATGCCTGGAGGTGACCCTGAAGGGTGGAACGAGATCAAGCCAATGTTTCAAGCCATTGCAGCAAAGTCGCCAGATGGCACGCCTTGTTGCGACTGGGTGGGCGATGGTGGGGCCGGGCACTATGTCAAAATGGTGCACAATGGGATTGAGTATGGCGATATGCAAATTATTTGCGAAGCGTATCACCTCCTTTCTGAAAAGTTAGGGTTAAAAGCAAACGAGCTTAAAGAGGTTTTTACCAAATGGAATCAAGGAGAGCTCGATAGCTATTTAATCGAGATTACCAGTCAGATTTTTGGGTACCGCGATCAAGATGGGGCGCCCCTTATCGACAAAATTCTCGACGTTGCCGGTCAAAAAGGGACGGGAAAATGGACCGGGATAAGCGCGCTTGACTTGGGCATGCCGTTGACATTGATCGGCGAAGCGGTCTTTTCGCGCTGCTTGTCGGCACTTAAAGACGAAAGGACAGCTGTTAGCCGCCGTTTTAGTGAAGAAAAAAAAGACTCTTTCAAAGGAGAAAAAGGCGCGGTCATTGAAGATATCCGGTGTGCGCTCTATGCATCAAAAATTATTAGTTATGCGCAAGGGTTTATGCTAATGCGGGCTGCTGCTCAAGAAATGGGCTGGAAAATCGACTACGGCAAGGTTGCGCTGATGTGGCGTGGCGGGTGTATTATTCGGAGTCAATTTCTCGATAAAATCAAAGAGGCGTTTGATCGCAACGCTCACTTGCCAAGCTTGTTGCTCGATGACTTTTTTGTCCACGCGCTGGCGCGCGTTGAAAAAGGGTGGC
>CAYTIT010000048.1:0-8689 GCA_964437975.1 uncultured bacterium | reverse complement strand
CACATTGCGGTAGCACCGAGATAAAGAAAAAGCCATCTCATATTTTGCATCAAATGAACCTATCCAACTAAATTTTTCACCCAAGTATAAATGATGCTCAACACAGTAAATCCACGCCAAATGGTGACCAAACGTTCCCACCGCAAAAGCAAACGGCGGCAACGCCTTTTCAGCCAAGCAAAGGCGCGCTCCACCTTCCAGCGTTGAGAGGCCAATTTGAAAAAAACACAAACCTCATTAAAGTCTGGTGCGCACCTTCCTTTGATCTTCCGATAGGGAATCAGGGGAAAAATTTTCATGTTTAACAAAGCCTGACGCAGCCATGCTGCATCGTAGCCTTTATCTGCCTCGTTAACGGGAAGAACACCTTTCTAAGATAACCTACTTAAAGGTAAAGGATATTGTGTCTTTCGTGAGGAAGAAGTACAACAAGCATTATTCACGAACGGGAATGACGGGGTGGTTAATCAAACATGGCTTTACATTCAAACGTCCTGAAAAAGTTGCAGGAAAACTCGATCCAGAGAAACAAGCAGCTTTTAAAGAATCCTACTAATAACCTAAAGAAGAATTTAAATCCATGCGATAAGCTATGCTTTTCAAGGGCGATCGCCCTGGCCTCGACCTTCTCTTCGTTGCACATCTAAAAAAAAATTGCTACCATGCTACCTACGTTACCCCAAAAATGACGGGATTTAGCCAAAGCCTTGAGAGACGACTTCAAACAGAAATAACCTATCAACCTCTGAAAAAGGAAAGCCAGTTTGTGATTTTCTGGTTAGAGAAAGCGAGCTTGAGGGAAGCATCGATGAGTGCAGCGGACGATTGGCCTGAAAGGGAAGGTTGCTCAGCCCCTCTATCCCGATCGCGCTTCAAGACGTGGGGACAGCGCTCCCTTTGGCCGCTGGCAGTAACGAGGCTGGATTCAGCATGGGTGTTCCTATTTGTTCGGTCCTAGAATAAAGAGACGAAGTAGAGCTCAAAGGAGGTTGTTTTGGCTTATTTTGGCTTAAATACCGGCGTTGCGGCTCTTTCGAGTGTGGCGCTTTCGAGCGTCTTTTTTACCCGCTATCCTCGCGATGTTTTTTATGCTCCCACTTGCATAAGGGGAATCATCTCGATGGTCAAAGTGCTCGCAATAGATTTCTTTATCCACCTTACTGCAGCAACCACTTACCATGGAACAATCTGTCTTTTTTACCGAACAAAAGCAGTGTCGCCTATTGTCATACAACAGATGATCACAGGGGCTTTGATTGGGGGGATCTTGGCTACAACGGCCAGAGTTGTCCTTGTCTGTTTTTGTGCTTTCTTTATCCTAGATGCTTTCAGTCAGCTTTTTGGCGATGTCCTAGATACCTTTCTCAACATTCCCCTATTCCTTTTTTTTAACACCACGACTACGAAAAAAAGCACAAGTCATCCGCTATGGACTTTAGCGAAGCTTACCGGCAAAACCCTTCTTGTTGTTTTGGCCATTCCTTTTGTTTTCTTTGCCACTTCCACATGTGCCATAAATTACCACAAGTCAGGCGTTCTACCGATCGCAACTCAAGAATGGGTCTAATGGTCAGTGATTTCTGATGAGAAAGGGGGACAAGGAGTGGGAAAAAGCCAACGGCGTAACGTATTGAGCAACTCTTCAGGTGGCGCTTCTTGTGGGGTAGTCGAACCAAGCCTTTTTTTTTCAATCAGCTGGTTGATTTCCTCTTCTTTAGTAAATTGCTCGCTGCAGTTCATATATTCGCTTGCAATGAGCAACCACTCGTGTAACTGCGCTAAGTTAGTTATTCGATTAAAAGCGCGGCGAAAAACAGAATAAAATAGGTCGAGCTCTCCGGCATAAATGAGAAAGTGTAACACTTCAAAAAGGAGCTGAAGGTTTGAGGTCTCTTTTTCTGCTTCGATAAGGCGTTCTACCAGAACTTTTCCTTCTTCCCGCTCGACATTGAAAACAAGACGGACGCGCAAAAAATCAAACCACTGGGGGGTTTGGACAAAATCGTAAAATCCTTCTAAAAGTTCTGAGGCATACAAGTCGTCTTCTAGATCGATCTTGTGGGCGATATACTCATAGATAAACCGTTCTAAGTCGTGACAAGAAAATTCGGCAAAGAGAGGAAGCGCTTCCGCTTGATTTCCACCGTCATCCACGTGGTCTTCTAGGATACCTTGCCATGCTACAAGGATCTCCTCTAAATCGCCTTCACATGCCAGGTTCCCCTCTTCATATTGTTCGATTAAATGGTCTAGGGCATCGCAAAAAATAGAAAGAGGCCTCTTATGACAAACAAAGCGCCGCCACAACTCGAAAAGACAAAGAAAAATCTGTTGATGACAAACAAACTCATGCCCTTGATAAAGTTGTTCGGTCAATTCTTCTGGCGTTTCCACTTTGTCTACAGCAAGCAAAAACTCATGTTTGCTCAGAGAGATGCCCAGTTCGTTGAGTCGAGAAAAAAGAATTTTTTCCGACATCTCCCTATAGTTGTCGACTTGCCACGGTTCAACATCTAACTGGGGGTGTCGTTTAACATTCATCGATAAAAGATTATATAAAGCGCGACCTTTACGTCTCATTGATCGGTTGACTCAAATGTGTTCTTACCGCCCTATTACTATCTTCCGCAGAAAAAATCTAGGGTCGCCGCAAAATAGACTCAGGGCGTTGGCGAAATTCCCGTTTCTTGAACCACGATCGGTAGAGATGTAAAGGGTGCCAAAAAATGGCCTTTTCGGTATAAAATTCTTCAATGAGAAAAGCCATGCAAAAACGCCCCTTTGCTTTGTTTGAGGTTGTCATCGCACTCGCTATCCTCGCTTTGTCAGCGCCTCTACTTGTCAAATGGCCTTTTCAAAGGGCGCACCAAGAAAAAAAAATTCTCACGACCCTTAAAGGACAACGTTACTCTACCCTTGTTTTTCCCCTTATCGTCAAACATTTAACCACCTGTCACCCTAAATGGGACTTTCCCAACGAACCCGAAGCAAAAGAAAAAACTCACTCTCTTGCACGAGGACTTCCTCAAGCTTTTGAAGATGACTTGAGTCAAATAAGAGCCTTTTTTCCCTGCCCCGATTCGGCGCACTATCACCTCTACTACCATCACGGCACAAAGAAATCTTCCCTCCCACTCGAAAAAAAAAACGTGGTCAAGTTGTGGTGCGTGATTTGTCTAACAGAAACTTGTCAATTTAAAAAAAGGGTCCTTTTTACTCGATCAGAAGATCTTTTCAAATTTCCCTTCGTGATCAGGCGGCGAACGGCTAAAGAGGCTGAATGATGAAGCAGTTTGATCAACGCACCTTCCGCTCGAGATCGGGGCTCACGCTGATCGAAGTTCTGATCTCTGTTTTCCTTACCTCTATTATCATAAGTGTCCTTTTTTCCTTAGTGCGGACAGAGGCGGCTTTTGTCAAGAAAAATAGGGAAAGTTATGCCCAATTTGCCAAGGAACTTCGCGTTGAACAAAAAATACAAAAGGCCTTGCTGAATGGGAAGCACCTTTACACGATAAAAGACCCAGCAACTCATGAGGTCGCGCTCCACCTAACACTTCAAAATCACAATGACCCTGACCCGCGCTACCGGGGCGATATAGACAGTTGCTTTACTGTGAAACCTTGTAAGGATGTTTCTTCTTTTTGCTTGATTCAAAAAAGTTCTCATGCCAAAGATGAACGGTGCGAAGTTCTCTTTACAGGGGTTCAACAAGCCGACTTTACGTTTTTTGCCGACTTTGCCAACTTGGGGCAAGAAGAAACCTTGTGGGAACAAGGGCGGGATTTTCCTTGCTTTATTCGGCTGATGCTTACCCTCGATGATGGTCGACACATCCCCTTTATGTTTTGGACAAATGGAGGACAAAAGACCATCGATTACTGACTGACCTCATTTAGGCGTGTATGGGAACTCTCTTGTTTGTCGCATTTTTTGTGGCTATTTTCTCGCTCACCTTTCTCTCGTTGAGCCGTTACAGCCGAGGGCTTAGCGAGAAAAAAAGAGTAACAATGACAATGAATGCCATGTGGTTAACCCCGCGCAAAAAAGAGGTTGATCGCCTGTACCATAGGGAAAATGCTTCTTCGCAAAGAGCAGACTCTGTCGATGCCCGTCATGCTTTAGGCAAAGCCGACAGTAAGCGGTCTAACGAGGAGAAAATTCAAAAGTAAATGTTGTTCCGCACCCGATTTTCGAGGTTGCGACAATGCTACCGCGATGCTTTTTGACGATCGTCTTAACGATAGAGAGTCCCAAGCCAGCGCCACCAAGTTTTCTAGAGCGGGCTTTGTTAACGGTGTAAAAGCGGTCAAAGATCCGCTCTAAGTCAGCGTGGGGAATCCCGATTCCAGAGTCTGCAATCGAGAGGCGCACCCGCTGAGGAAGTTGTTCGATGGTAATTTTGAGTTGTGGATCGAAGGCTGAATATTTGACCCCATTTTCAAGCACATTTAAAATGGCAAGTTCTAGTAAGTCGGGATCGCCAAATAAAGTGACGACATCGCGATTATACCACGTTTCTACTTGTGTTTCGCTATGCGTTTTAAGAAGCATGTGCACGCAGCTGTCGACAAGAGCAACGAGGTCGCACTCTTGCATCCGATGCTTCGGCAACTGATCGAGATCGGCTAGAGTAAGGAGGTTCTTAACGAGGTGCTCCATTCTTTGGCAATTGCGCACGATTTTTTCAATAAAGTCTTCGAGCATCTCTTCGGAAATTTGTGGCAAATCGCGCAACGTTTCCGCAAAGCCTTTGATAATCGTAATAGGTGTGCGCAGTTCATGCGAAGCATTGGCAATAAAATCTTTCCCAACCTGCTGAATGCGGTGATGCGCCGTACTACTTGTTAAAAAAAGAGCCGTCATCGTCTTAGAAAGGGGCTCGGCAGCGACCTCATAGCAACACTCTTCGGTTCGGTCTAGGCAAAAAGAGAACGCAGCCCGTTTGTGCGTCGCTTTGGCTTGGCGAAGCGCATGGCAACACTTGTCGAAGAGAACCGAACGTGCTTTGTTGTGTGCGCGAAAAAAACTTTTTCCTTCCACTTCGACGCGGGCCATGTTGAGAAGGGTTGCGGCTGCTCGATTGATTTGGACGATCCGCCCGCCATTCCCGCACAAAACAATACCTTCTTGTAATCTGTCGATAAGAGATCGATTGGTGATATCAAAAACCCGTTGCTGGCGCGCTCTTTGCCACCGCGCCAAAGCCCATCCGAGAATGGCCATCAAAAAAAGACAGCTGAGAGAGAACACGATCACCTTGTTAATCTCCCTTGTGGCGTTGCCGCACCGCTTCGTACAGCAACAGTGTTGTCGCTGCAGCGACATTGAGCGAGTTGCATTGGCCATGCATCGGAATTTTCACCTGCACATCGGCACTTTTGAGCCACTTTTCTGACAGCCCTAGTTGTTCTGTTCCGACGGCGACACAAAGCGCTCCTGCTAGGTTCGCGTCGGTAAATGAGAGTGCGGCTTGCGGTGTACTTGCAACGAGGGGAATTTTCCACGCGGCTAACTGATCGATCACTGCAGGTGTCTTCTCTTCTATCACAGGGACACTAAAAAGTGTTCCCACCGATGCGCGTACGACGTTTGGGTTGTAGATATCGGTGCAAGGGTCGCAGAGAATCAATGCATCAACACCTGCTGCATCTGCTGAGCGCAAGATAGAGCCTAAGTTTCCTGGCTTTTCGATCGATTCGGCGACGAGAAAAAAAGGTGCTCGGGCTTTGTTCTTAATATTTTCTAGTTCAGCTAGCCCCCGATGTGTTTGCCTTGCAGTAGCCAATAAGCCATCACCGCGGTCGCGGTAAGACAACTTGTCAAATAAAGGGGCGCTCACTTCATAGACTGTAGCCCCTTGGCGACGAGCCGTTGTGATTAATTCCCTTTCATTTTCTCCAAGAAAGTGTTTGGGTGAGAAAAACACCATCTCAAGAGCAACGCCTTTCTCGACAGCGCACCTCAGCTCTCGAAACCCTTCGATTAAAAACCGTCCGGTTTCATCGCGCCGCCTTTTAGCGCGTAATTGATGGGCTTCTTTGATTTTCGGGTTGTGCGCACTGGTAATGATGAGGGGGTTACTCATTGCTGCC
Organism: uncultured bacterium; assembly: GCA_964437975.1. GTDB lineage: Bacteria > Chlamydiota > Chlamydiia > Chlamydiales > Simkaniaceae > JBCCHO01. The sequence goes on along the minus strand of CAYTIT010000048.1, from coordinate 2,593 downwards.
ACCTTGCAAAAGCGCCGCTTGGAAGACGCCCTTTTGCTTTGGCTTCAAGGCGCATTTCTCCTGCTGCGATTTGACCCGTTGGCAAGGTGCGCGCAAGGAGCTCTTCGAGTACAATAGGGGTAAATCCAGGAGTGTGAGCTGTGAGCAAAACAAACGCCGCTTTTTCTGCTAAGACGTTTGCGCACAAAGTAAGGAGCAAAAAAAGGTCTTTTTCGATTTTAAATACTTGACCTCGGTTTCCTCTTCCAAAAGAGGGAGGATCGAGGACGATTGCATCGTAGCGCACCCCTCTTTTTTTCTCGCGCCGCACAAAGCGGAGTGCATCGTCGACAATCCATCGGATGGGAGCTTGTTGTAAGGTGCTTAGTTGGGCATTTTCTCGTGCCCACGCAACTGTTTTTTGAGAGGCGTCGACATGGCAGACGCGATGGCCATGGCGCGCTAAGGCCAATGTCGTTGCTCCTGTATAGGCAAAAAGGTGTAAAATATGAGCAGGGCGCTTGAGCACACTTTCCATCCAATTCCAATGATAGGCGTGTTCAGGGAAAAGGCCTACATGACCGAAGTCGGTTAAAGCGAGCTTAAGCGTTAGCGCGTGAAAGGGCACTTCCCAAGAAGGGGGAAGGACGTCGCCGCACCACTTGGTATCATCGCGTCGCTGAAACTGTCCTGCAGCAGAAGACCAAAGAGCAGGCGCTTTGCACGGCCACACCGCTTGCGGTGCTGGGCGAATAAGGGTATATGCGCCAAACATTTCCAACTTTTTTTCGTCGCCGCTATCTAAAAGCGCATAAGTCATTTGATCTTGATCTCCTCAAACGGACAAGCTCCATGTGCGAGATAACGCCAAAGTGAGGCAAATAAATAGGTCGCGACAAAATCGATGATTCCTTGGCGGCCCCTTGTTTTGCGTAAGCACAGACAATAGCTATACACCTTGTCATCTTTGACTCCAAGTGCTACCCAGACAGTTCCTACGGGTTTTTCTTTGGTTCCCCCAGAAGGGCCTGCAATGCCCGATGTTGCAAGGGCAAGGTGTGCTCCTGTTGTGTTGAGCGCCCCTTGAGCCATCGCGACGACGACCTCTTGGCTTACAGCTCCATGCGTTGCAATCACTGTTTTATCAATGCCAAGCAGCGCGTTTTTTGCCACGTTAGCGTAGGAAACAATGCTGCCTAAAAGGACCTTTGAAATGCCCGCAAGAGAAGTCAAACGGGCCGTAAGCGCTCCCCCCGTGCACGATTCGGCCAAAGCAAGTGTTTTTTGATGCCCCTCGAGTTCGCGGTGGAGCGCTTTTTCAATCGCGATCGACTCGGTTGAAAAAAGATAACCTGGGAAAAGCGCATTAGCTTCTTGTTCGGCGGCGCGCAGTTCTCGCTCGCCCCGTTGATTTTCCACTTGTGCCACGATATGAAGAGCGACAACGCCATCCGATAAAGAGCTTCCTACTTTAAGAGAGGGGTAATTTTTTTTAAAGCCACTTAATGTAGCATCAAACTCAAACTCGCGTTTCAAGCAAAAGAAAAAAGAGTGTCGTCGCCATTGAGGTGAGCTCTTTTTGTTTAAAAAGGGAAGGACGTGAGCAGAAAGCATCGCTTCCATCTCTTGTGGGACGCCAGGTAGGGCGATCAGTGATGAGCCATTGACATCAGCGGCAAATCCCACGGCCGTGCCAAGTGCATTCGGTAAGAGAAAGGCCCCTTCAGGAAGGGTCGCTTGTCGCCGCCAAATGGCCTCGTCTTGAAATCGATGTTGGAGCTGTTTTAACGTTGTGGCGTCGGTGACAAGTGGGCGGCAGACTAAATCAGCCACAGCTTCGCGTGTGACATCATCTTCTGTTGGCCCCAGTCCCCCCGTGACGAGAACGACATCGGCGCGCGCTGTCATGTCGGCCATCTTGTCTCGCAATGCGGTGCGCTTATCGGGTACAGTTGCCATGTACTGAACGCCGTAGCCTGCATCGAGCAAGGTATGGGCGATCACCGCTTCATTCGTATTGACGACCTCTCCAGACAAAAGCTCGTTTCCTACCGATAAAATTTCTATCCTCATAAAACTAACCTTAGGCCTATTTGCCGAAGGAGAGGGTGAGTTCCCATCCACGTCCCAACCGAGCGTGTCATGCGAAAAGTCGCTGTGATCTTTTTGTCTTGAAAGACCCACCGAACAGGGCGGGTCTTTGCCTTGACCCATTCTTTAAGAGTCAAGAGCAAAGAGTGATTCGGTAAATCGGGGTTTTTCAGCGACGCTTGTGCTTCTTCAAGGCCGGGTTGAGTATAAAGTTGCGGGTAGGAAAATTGCAATCCCCAGGGAATCGCATTCTGACTATAGACCATCGAATGAAATTGCCGGCTCTCTTCTGAAAAATGGAAAAAGTGGGCGCTGAGCTGAACGACAGGTAAAAGAGGCTTGATAATCCACCGCTCTTGTCCTGCTGGCATGGCTCCTAAAGCGGTTGGATCTAACGTCCACGCTGTTGAGAAAAAAGGGCGCAACGTACCGCGGGCAGGCGTTGCTTGTCTTTGCAGCGTCTCGATATAGTTTTGGTAGCAGCGCAAGAAGGCGTTCCTTTCAATCAACGCATGGTCTTTTT
>CAYTIT010000047.1:4921-8761 GCA_964437975.1 uncultured bacterium | reverse complement strand
CCTCGATATTGCGACACCGATCTTAGCCCGCTCAACACCAGAAGGCGCGCGCGACTACCTTGTTCCCTCGCGCATTTACCCTGGCAATTTTTATGCTTTGCCTCAATCACCTCAGATTTTCAAACAATTGTTGATGGTGGCTGGCATGGATCGCTATTTTCAAATTGCGCCCTGCTTTCGCGACGAAGATTTGCGCGCTGATCGGCAGCCAGAATTTACTCAGCTCGACATCGAAATGAGCTTTTCTACCCCTCAAACGCTTCAACAGACGATCAATGACTACCTCTCTCTCTTGTTCAAAACTTGCCTTGGCGTTACCCTGCCCTCAACACCACGCGAAATGAGTTATGCCGAATGCATCGAAAAGTATGGCACTGACCGCCCTGACCTGCGCTTTGAGATGCCCCTTTACCGCCTTGATACCCTCGCTAAGCAATCGAACTTTACTGTATTTCGCGACACGCTCGATGCCGGAGGGTGCGTGAAAGGGCTTTGCGTCAAACAAGGAGCGACTTTATCGCGTCGAGAAATCGACCACTACACCTCTTTTGTCGGCAATTTTGGCCTCAAAGGCCTTGCGTGGATGAAAATGCAAGACGAGGGGCCCACGTCTAGCATCACAAAGTTCTTTTCCGAAGAAACTCTCCTCAGCATCGCACGCCACATGGACGCGCAACCAGGCGATCTTCTCCTTTTTGCTGCCTCGACCGAAGCGACTGTTAACCAAGCGCTCGACCACCTAAGGCGCTTGCTAGCAAAAGATCGCGGGCTTATCGACCCCGATCTCTACGCACCTCTTTGGGTTGTCGACTTCCCTCTCTTCGAGCGCGACCCCCTCGAAGGGAGGCTGAAAAGTGTGCACCACCCCTTCACCCAACCCCATCCAGACGACATCCATTTGCTGCAGTCGAAGCCAACTCAAGCGCGCTCTATAAGCTATGATATCGTCATGAATGGCTACGAAATCGGCGGTGGATCGCAGCGCATTCATCATTTTGGCCTTCAACAAGAGATTTTTAAACTTCTGAAACTCGAACCACATGAGATTCAAGAAAAATTTGGCTTTTTCACAGAAGCGCTTCAATATGGCACCCCGCCCCATCTAGGGATCGCTTTAGGGATCGATCGCCTTATCATGCTCCTTGCGAAAACTGACCATATCCGCGATGTGATTGCTTTCCCTAAAACGCAAAAAGCAAGCGACCTTATGATGCAGTGCCCCGAAAAAGTCTCTGGGTCTCAACTGAACGAGCTTGAGCTACAAACCGAGGCCAAACAAATTTCTTGGTGATAAACTCCCACTTTGGGTACACTCCTTTCATTCATATCATAGAGGGCTCTTCTTAGAAAAAGCGCTTTTAGCGCGACAAGCCCTCCCTATTATAAGAGGATTTATTATGATGCGCTTCCGCTTTTTATTGACTTTTGGCTTGCTCTTTTCGCTTGCCACCTCATTTGTGCAGGGTGAAGTCAACTCTTCAGCAGAAACTTCAAAAAAAGCCCCTTCCAAACAACCAGTTAAAGAAGAAGTGGTTTCGGATATCAAAGTCATTTCCGAAGCTTTTGGCCACCTTGTGGCAAAGCAACTTTCATCGATCGGAATCGAGTTTGATTGGGAAAGCCTGATTAAGGGCCTCAACGCGGCCTTTGATGGGAAAGAGCCTCCTATCGACGAAGCTGCCTGCATCCAAGCACTGACAGCAATTCAAGAAAAAAACTTCCAAAAGCAAGCCGAAGCCAACCTCACTCAAGCAGAGGCTTTTATGAAAGAGACCGCGCTCAACCCAGAAACAAAAGAGATCCCAACCGCTCAACAGACCAAAAAAGAGATCCCCTTGCTTCTCTACCAAGTCACCCAAAAAGGGGATGGCAAGGTCGTCGAAGAGCATTCTTCCCCTCTTCTTCGGTACAAGGGAACATCTCACTCTGATGGGAAAACCTTTGCCAACCCCACCGAAGAGCAACGTATTCACCTCGACGACACAGTACCTGGATTCAAGCAAGGAATCATTGGGATGCAGGAAGGAGAAAAGCGGACGATCTTTATTCACCCCGAGCTCGGTTTTAAGGATATGGCGGGGTACCTCCCTCCTAATACGGCGCTTATTTTTGAGGTTGAAGTGATCAAAGCCGATGTCCCCGCAGAAAAAGAGGCCGATGCGATGACAACGTCAGGGCAACCAACAGCAACTGACCCTGTAAAAGACCTTTCTCAACCGCATGACGGCGAAGTCGCTGCAACAGATCAGACGACCGCCGTCCGCTAGCTCGTCTAGCCACTCAAAGAAAAGCGATTCTCATGCACCTCTAGGCGCTAGAATCGCTTTTCTTATCGTTTTTTTATGCACATTGTTTTATTTCACCCCCAAATTCCTCAGAATACAGGCAACATCGCCCGCACATGTGTGGCAACAGAAACGAAACTTATCCTCGTTCGCCCACTCGGGTTTACCCTGACAGATAAGTCTGTGCGACGCGCTGGGCTCGACTACTGGGACGATGTCGATCTCACGGTCATCGATGACCTCTTTACCTACCTCAAGGCGACAGCTGCCCCCTTTTATTTTTTTTCTAGTCATGCAACGCAAGAGTACACTGCCGTCCACTACGCGCCCAATAGCCTGCTTGTTTTTGGATCAGAAACAGCTGGACTCCCTTCTCAATTTCAGGCGACCTGGCCAGAAAGATTCGTCCGGCTCCCTATGAAAAACAAAAGCCGTTGCTTGAATTTAGCAACGGCTGTCGGGATCGGGCTCTATGAAGCGCTTAGACAACAAAGCAGACCATCTTTAACGCCCATCAGTGCGCAAAAAACGACAGTAAAATAGAAAAAATAAAGCTAAAAATCACAGAGCTTGAAACGGGAACAAAAATCTCCATCCCCTTCCAAAAAAAAGAAAAGTCGCCATATAAATGGCCGACCCACGCTAAAGAAATATCAAATGTCATGAGCGCCCCGATCCCGGCGATACAGATCAAGGCTAACAGCAACCAACGACTCATACTCCTCATCTAGGTTGAAAGTCCAGCAGAAATTAAGCTCTTAATCGCATGAGCATCACTAAGCCCTTCTTGACGGTGGACCTCTTTGCCCTCTTTAAATAAGATCAATGTCGGCACCGAAGTCACGCGGTGTTTTGTTGCAATTGCCGCTGTATTTTCAACGTTGAGTTTCGCAAAGCGCACTTGCTCGTGCATCTCTTTAGCGACTTCTTCAAAAACGGGAGCCAGCATGCGACACGGGCCACACCAGTCGGTGAAAAAGTCGACGAGTGTCAGTCCCGAACTCACTGTTTGCTCAAAATTCTCTCCATCTAATTCTTGGATATATTCACTGGCCATATCATCTCCTGCTTTCTTTTAGAAAATCATCTTGATAAAAGAAAAAGACGGCGCCTTGAGGCGCTCTATCCACGTGTCTCCTAGGTTCTGCTCAAAGAGGAAAAGCCAAGGCAAAAAACCTGCAAACCAATCGACAAATGCTTTGAAGATTTCCCGATCACGATGCAAGAATGGGAGTGTCTGCCTTAACCCTTATCTCTTTTTTTACCGGCTGCTTAGCCAATGAAAAACTTAGAGCGCTGGCCTTGGCAACAGTCCCGTCTTGAATCATGATCGGTATAAAAAATCAAATTCCGAGGGTAAAACCTAAGAGCCCTTTAGTTTACCACAAATTCCGATTTTTTTTCTATTGCCAATCACAATCGATCGACAGGCAATGCCGCCGGTAACCAAGGTGGAGATGATGGCAAAGGCAAACAACCCCGATGCTTAGATTGCGCTCGGTCTATCGGCACGAGAAAAGCTTTCACTCCTATCGACGAAGGTCTTTTTGGTAAA
>CAYTIT010000047.1:0-4891 GCA_964437975.1 uncultured bacterium | reverse complement strand
CTTGTTGATTTATATTATATTTTTTAGGTAAATTCTGCTATCATCTGTTTTTTTATTTTTAAACGGAAGGAGTAAGACATGACAAAAATTAATAAACTTGAACCAGGCCATATAGTTAAGTTAAACTTTGAACACCCCACTTCTCAACAGGGCAGTTTCCTGAAAAACTATTTTAATTTTAAAAATAGGGTAGATTATCTTTTTTTTATCACGCAAAAGGAACAATCTGGAATCGTAGATCTCAGAAATAATAATAACAAAATCGAAGCTTCAGGTTATAATATAAGCTATACATTATCACCCCTATTTTTGGATTTTAGAAACCATTGCCAACATACGATTTTTGTAAGAAAAAGAGGAAATGACATTTGTTTCGGATCAAAAAAAATCCAGGAAATTGATTTAATTAATGTGTCGTCAAAACCTGTCACATTACCAGTCGAGCCCTATATGGCTGTCGCGATCAAGTGTGCAAAACAACAACGTTCATCGTTTAAATATATTGAAGTGTCTAAATATTTTTAAAGGGATAGCGCGAACATCCTTCCCCCGCTGTTCATGCGCGCCTGTTCTACCGATCGTAATCCAAGAGTCGGGAGTTTAGCGCGCAGCCAGCGCTCGGCGATTTTTTATCGGCGAAGCAGCCTATATCCGATGAACTTTTTTGCATGCACAGCTAGGGGGGATCACCGATCGCCCCTGCTTCGTACCACCTTTTAAGTGCATGCCACCTTTTTTCTAAATCAAGCGAAGCGGCTCGCCCTATTTTTTTCTTGTCTTGCCCTGCGTAGTCTCCCCAGCGGATAGGCGACCCAAAAACAACGGCAATTTTTCCAAATAGCTTGGGAAGTTTGCGTTTTCGGCTCCACACAGCATAGGTGCCGTGAATATACACGGGGGTGATCGCCGCCTGACTTTTGACAAAGAGAAACTCAATCCCCCGTTGCAACGAGCCAACCTGCCCATTGCCCGACCGCGTTCCCTCGGGAAAAATAATCACTTTTTTCCCTTCATCAATTAACCGGCAAATCACTTTCATCACACCTAAGCTCCCCGTTTCTTTGTGAACCGGATGGGAATTTAAGCGGCGAATCAGTTTGCCAAACCAGGAGCGAAAGAGCGTCGCCCTTGCCAAAAAATGGACCTCTTCAGGGCAAGCGATTGCAACAGCTGGTGGATCGTAAAAAGAGGCATGGTTGGCGGCAATTAACCCCCCACCTGAAGGGTAGTGCTCGACGCCGAACACGCGATAACGATAAAATAATTTAAAAAAAATCCGCGTTGACCGAATGGTGAGCCAATAAAGAAACCCCCCTTGAGACAACCGTTTCCCCTTGTGTTGGCACAGCCGCTTCATCCGCGCCACAACTTCATCGAGCGTTAAATCAGAGGTGTCGATAAGGATAGCATCTGGCGCTTGCTTTAGCGGCGCTAAAGAACGTTTGGCGTCAATGCGGTCGCGCAACTGCAGATCTTTTGCTACCTGCTCTTTTGATAACGCCTTGGCTCGATGCGGAAATTTGACAGAAATTTCTAAAAACCGCCGCTGGGCACGGACCTCTTCTCGCGCCGTTAAAAAAAATTTCATCTCGGCATGGGGGAAAATTTCGGTACCTAAATCGCGGCCATCAAAAACGACATTTCCTTTTTTTCCATAGGCGTGCTGAAGCGGCTTGGCAGCTTGGCGGACAACTTTTAACGCGGCAATTTGCGATACAGCTGCTGTCACTTGCGGCGAGCGCAACGCCTCGGTTACCTCTTCGTCGCCAACAAAGTACCGCTCTTTTCCCTCTGTGCGCACGACGCGAAAAGGGAAAGTTGCCAAACAAGCGGCAACTTTTTCTTCTTCTGAGGGTAAAATGCCTTCTTGGAGCACCTTCCAAGTCATTGCGCGGTAAAGAGCGCCCGTATCAAAGTAAGACAGTTGGAGCGCTGTTGCTAACTTTTTGGCAGTTGTCGACTTCCCCGTCCCCGCCGGTCCATCAATAGTTACTATCATAGCGCACTCCTATCTGACCGCCGCGAGAAAAAGGTAGAAGGTGGGAAGTGTAAACAGCAAAGAATCGAGCATATCGAGGATGCCGCCAAAGCCGGGCAACCGGTTGCTATCTTTAATCCCAGCTTCGCGCTTGAAAAGAGATTCTGCAAGATCTCCCACTTGGCCCACCACTCCAAGAACACCACCTAAAGCAAGGGCTTCCCACAAAGGGCGCTCTACCCCGCAAAAATGGCGCGCGCTCCACACCACGGCGACACTCACGGCAAGAGAGGTCGCCCACCCAATCACAGCGCCTTCAACTGTTTTCTTAGGGCTGAGCCGAGGTGCAAGTGCCCTTTTGCCCCAAAGTCTTCCGCCTAAATAAGCACCTATATCGGCACTTTTAGTCACGAGAATCAAATAAGCGATGTTCCATTGGTTACTTCCCAAGTAAGCACTTCCATCTGTGTCATATAACATCAAGGCTAGCAGCCCTAAGGGAACGGCGATATAACACAAGCCAAACAACCCCTTGGCAATCGCAGCACTTGCCCCTTCAATGGCCCGTAGCCGCTTAGCGAAAAAGCCAAGGACACTCCCGACTAAACAAGCGAGTGGCAAGAGGGTTAACCGCGCCATAAACGCGGATAAGAAAAAGCTGATACAAATCGCTTCGCCAAACGCAATCAACATCAACAGGGATGTTTTCTCTCGATGCAGTCCGACAATCCGCGCATATTCCCACAGCGCTACGCCAACTAACCCTAAAAGGACGATCAAAACCGCTGCCGCAACAAGGGGGGTCGCCGAAAAGATAAGCAAGCTAAAAGCAACGACCAAACTAATGATCGTCAGCAAAAAGCGCTTTGATAAATCGTAAAATAACATCATTTATTCTCCAAAACGGCACTGGCGGCGTTGATATTCGAGAATGACCTCGAGAAAATCTTTGGTTGAAAAATCTGGCCACATCACTTGTGTCACGACCATCTCGCTGTAAGCCGCTTGCCAATTTAAAAAATTACTTGTGCGCTGCTCACCACTCGTCCGAATCATCAGTTCTGGGTCAGGCCATTGAGCTGTGTCGAGAAACCGCGCAAGATCACTTTCAGTCGCAGCTGACAAGTTGAGTTCACCCTTTTTTTCTGCGGCCGCCATTTTCTTCACAGCGCGGCAAATTTCATTCCGCCCACCGTAATTGACTGCCAAAACTAAATCAAGGGTTTCACCCCCTTGTGTCGCCTCTCGTGTTGCGTCTAGCTCGCGCTGAACAAACGAGGGCATTTTCGCTATATCTCCGATCGTACACAATTTAATTCCCTCTCGAACGAGAAAAGTTTTTTTTTGCTTGAGGTAGGTCTTAAAAAGGCGCATTAAAAAGTTGATTTCTATCTGGCTACGCCCCCAATTTTCTGTTGAAAAAGCATACACTGTTAAGACGCGGATACCAAGCGCAACAGCTCCTTGCACGATCGGTTCAAGCTGCGCTGCCCCTCTAAAGTGCCCAGCGGAGGCGGGTAAGCCGCGCTCAAGCGCCCACCGACGGTTTCCATCCATGATAATCGCAACATGGCGTGGAATATCGTTTACGCCGACAGCAGCTCGTTCTTCTTCAGTATAGATCTCATGGGAAGACGAGGTAAGCGGTTGCTGCATATCAAAAAACAGGTTTAAAACACGGTATAATACTTCGAGGGTAATAAGGTTAGATCAAAAACCCACAGAAGAAAAATACCCTTTTTATTGACTTTCTGTCTATAATTGTGCCAACGTCGGGCTCCAGGTTTTTTATACCGATCGCGGGTTCAAGAATCGGGTTGTTACCTTTGAATCACGATCGGTAGATTGGTCGGGCTGGCATGAAAAGCCCATTCCTCATCACCTGAAATTTTCAACTTGCAATCAGTCTAGACAGAATCGTATAGAGCAAGGTATACTTGCCCAGAACACGACTCAAACTTAGGTTTTACCCTCAGAGTTTGGTTTTTTCGCGACTGAGCACAATGGTTCGGGGGATTTTTGGCGAAGAGAAAGAGCCAAGGCGTTCTTTCCAAGGCAAACAATCGATAGGTCGATCGCGGCTCAAGGAGCGGAGAAGTTGATTAACGCCAGCGCTCCAGATTTTTTTATCGGCGATGCAGCCGGTAAAAAAATAGGGAGGGGGGATGACGGCAAAAACCAACTTCCCGACTCTTGAGCCGCGATCGGTAGACAACAACCGAAACATCCTCTGAAGAGAAACAACCCAACTTCTCAGGACAGGCGCCAAGTTAAAATATGAATGAAGCCAAGGCGAATCAACGCCTATCTTGACAAATCTTCTTACCCAGTGGAACCGTTTCATGGAAAGAAAAAAGCGATGGCAATGGATGCTTATCACCCTTGTGATTGTCCTCACAATCTACAATATTTTGCCAACAGTTCTTTATTACACTAAACCACTCAACCGCCCTATTCATGAAAAGGAGGCGCACACCGTTGCCTACAAGGCAGCTCAGCGGGTGAACGCCCTTGAAAAAGAGGCGCTCAGTTGGCTTCGGTCTTTTAACAACCTCCTCGGCATCAAAGCCTCTTCTATGGCCATGCGCCCACAGCAACCTCACCTTATCGATCTCCAGTTTGCTAACGCCGAGCAGGCTGCGCTTTTTGCCCAACATTTACCGCGCGCTGGCTCACTTATCCCCTTTGTCCCCGCTCAACTCGCCCTCAGTCCCGATCAAACAGAACAATCTGAGGGGAAAATCACGGTTCAACGCGCTATCCCCCTTCACTTTGAGCGCGACCCATTCCACGCCTATTTTCAATTTTCTAAAAAACAAGAAGCCGATAACACGGCGACCCCACTTTACCGAACAATCACCGCTGACCGCCTCCTTAAAGTCGGTCTTGCCGTCGGAGGGCCGAGTGACGCAT
>CAYTIT010000046.1:0-8806 GCA_964437975.1 uncultured bacterium | reverse complement strand
GTTTTGCTCCGCGCTTTTTTTGTCATTAAGTAAAAAAGTTCGATACTCTGAGGGTCGAATGGCGCAAGGGCGATGTTTCCTGTTGTGGGATCGATACGGTCGCGTCCTCCGCTAGGCGCGACATAAATGGCATGCCCTCCTTCGTGTAGAAGCGAAACCATCTGCTCGAGGGTTCGCTTGTTATGGAGCTGTTTTGCGCTCTGCTGCTCTTTAGGGGTGGCGATATATTTTTTCGAGTAAATGCAAATAAGATTGCGTCCCATACTAAAAGGGATGGCTAGGGGGTCTGAAGTTACGCGGCTTCCCGCAACAAAAAAGAGGTGCTCGGCAAAATCTGGTGCGTGGTCGCGCAGCAAAATGCTGATGGCCTGGGGATCGGCTTCAATTTGGTGGTTGGCAAAAAAAATGACATTATCGCCCTGGTTGAGCTGGCTGAGAATCGCTTTTAAAGAAGAAAGTCCACCGACTGTTGAGGTAGATAGATCGACGAGCGGACGGAAAAAGTCAAGACCAAATTGATAGTAGTCGAATGGTGAGCGGATAGCTCGATGAATAGGCTCGAAAAGGTAGGGGGCGGTGCATTGTTCTTGAATAAGTGAGAGAAATGTCGTGAGAAGCGAAAGAGCGTTGTTTGTTGGGGCCTTTTTTTCTTGAAGAACAGTATAGTAGCTTTGAAAAAAAGGAACGAGAATATCCCCATAGCGGGTGGGGATAAGACCTTGGGCAACAAGGGTTTTGATCTCATTAAAAAGTGGCGCAAAATCATCTTGAGAAGAGAAAGTCATAGCGTAAGCTCAGCAATAAGATCGATCAGAAACAAGTCTAGACTGATCATGGTTCAAGAATCGGGTTGGTGCCTTTGCCATCATCTCCATTTCCCCTGGTATTAAATATGTGTGCTCTCTACACATGGCGCTTGTAGCATTCAACTCGGGGAGCCTTGCACGTTCATCCCCTTTTAGGGGGTTGAGGTGTTAGGCCTCGATAGGCTTTCCATTTTTGAGCGAGTAAAACCGAAAATCATTGAGGTGAAGCGTATCATTTTCGGCAATTTCTAGCTCGCCTTTCCACCTTTTAGCGAGCCGTTTGAGAGAATGTTTTCTCTTATGTTGATTTAAGTAGTTGTAGAGGAGGGGGTGGACGCACAGTTTAAGCTGGGTTTGTTTTTGAACTTGGATTAACCGTTTAATTAACCGTTCGAGCTCAATCGAAACACTTTCGTGGTTTTTAATCGTTCCTTTCCCAAAGCAGTAGGGGCAGGACGTAAACAGTGTTTGGATCAGAGATTCGCGCTTGCGCTGACGTGTCATTTCGACAAGGCCAAATTCGCTCATGCCTAAAATCGTACACTTTGCCGAGTCTTCTTTCATCGCCTCTTTTAACCTGTCGAGCACACGGCGCTGATTCCGGCGCGAGCGCATATCGATAAAATCGCAGATGATGAGGCCGCCGATATTGCGAATACGGAGTTGACGAGCAATTTCGTCTGCAGCTTCCATGTTGATCCGGACAAAGGTCTCTTCAGGATCGACGTTTTCTGTCGCAGGTGATCCCCGGCCAGAATTGATGTCGATGGTGAACATCGCCTCGGTTTTTTCGAGAAAGAGATATCCCCCTCCTTGAAGCCAGATTTTCCTTTTTGAACAACGCTCAATTTCGTTTTCGACCGCAAAGCGTTCGAACATCGGCACCTTATCTTGGTAATACTCGACGGTTATCTCTTCTGTCTCTTTATATTTTTGATATAAGCGCACGCACTGTTGGTAAACTTTGTGGTCATCGATCAACATGCGCCGACATTTTTTATGAATAGCCATGAGCGTCGCTTTTTTCACGAGATCAGATTCCCGGTAAAGGCAAATAGACTCAGAGTGGTGATGAAATTGTTCGACGATCCCTTCCCAGGTTGCAAGGAGCTCATTGGCTTCTTGGACAAGACTCTCTGTTGAGGCGCGCGCACTCGCTGTACGGCAAATTAACCCCATTTTTTTGGGCATGTGAAAAGAGCGGATAATTTTTTTCAACGTTTCGCGGTCGGCGGGGTTGATGATTTTACGCGAGACCCCGCGGTGTGGGGTATTAGGAAGTAAAACGAGATAGCGCCCTGGAATCGTGACGTTAGATGTTAACCGCGCTCCTTTTGAACCGATAGGTTCTTTGACGACTTGAACGAGAACAGGTTGACCAATTTCCAGTAATTTCGAAATGTCAGGCTCACTTGAACCGCCCGTTTTTTTTCCATTAGCTTCGCGGTCCCAATCAAATTCCATGTCGAACATCTCTTGGAATTTTTGAGTATTTTCGACGATGTCGCTGATATGGATAAAGCCGTTTTCACCCTCATTGATGTCGATAAATGCCGACTGGATGTTGTGAAGGATATTGGTGACTTTGCCACGGTAAATGTTTCCCGAGAGCTGCTGGTTAGAGTGGCGCTCGATGATCAGATCGTGGAGTTTGCCGTGTTTAAGAAGAGCACACCTCTTTTCTTTAGAGGTGACGTTGAGGAGGATATCTTTCATGCTAGTACCTTGTGCGGCACCTGCTAGTTGACTCCAACTCTATACATGCGAGGTTCTTTGCGTTCTTTGAGTTGCATCGGCTGTGAGAACGCTTCTTAATCTCTCTCTCGCACGTTGAGGTTGGGGTGTCTGGAAGAAAGTGGTTATACCTGGGCGCAATGAGAAAGAAAATTTACCTTGAAAAACGGATTCCACTTTAATTTTTCCAATCGCTATCGGTATATAAGGTCACGTTATGACTTCACAGTCCCTAGGAAATTCTAGCAAAGGTGCGTAAAGGATCAGTTTACAGCAAAAACAGATCTTTTTCCAGAAAAAGATCTGTTTTACATTACCTCGATGTCAAAAGGCGTGCGTTTAGCGCGGATGGTCGTTGTCAGTATGGGCTAGCTCGGGAAGAAGGACTTTATGACTCAGACGGATTTGGCCATTTTCATTGATGTCAATGACTTTGACCTCAATAGAGTCGCCCCGTTTATACAACTTATTTAGATCTTGAACGCGCGTATGCGCGACTTCAGAAATATGGCACAGCCCTTGTTTATTGAGAATCTCAACAAAGAGGCCAAAATCTTTGACGCTGACAACCTTTCCCTTGTAGACTTTTCCTTTCTCTACCTCGGCGGTCAGGTCGCGGATCATTTGCTTTGCCCGCTCCATCCCTTCTTGATCTGCTGAAGCAATGCTGATACAGCCATCATCGTCGATATTGATATCGACGCCGGTTTCTTCGGTGATCGCGCGAATTTGCTTGCCGCCAGGCCCAATGACAATAGCAATTTGACTCGGCTTAATCTGCAGCGTTTCGATTCGCGGGGCATAACTCGATAGGTGAGCGCGTGAAGAAGGACACGCTTTGAGCATTTCGCGTAGAATATGAATGCGGCCCTCTTTGGCTTGAGCTAAAGCGACCTGCATAATTTTGGGGGTAATTCCCTCGATTTTAATGTCGAGTTGAAAAGCTGTAATCCCGCGTTCATCACCTGTGACTTTAAAGTCCATATCGCCAAGTGCGTCTTCGATGCCGAGAATATCAGATAGAATAGCGTAACTTCCCCCTTCTAAAATAAGGCCCATAGCAATTCCAGCAACAGGGCGTTTGACAGGAACGCCGGCGTCCATCAGTGCAAGACAACCACCGCAGACCGAAGCCATAGATGAAGAACCGTTAGATTCTGTGATATTCGATTCCAAGCGGATGACATAGGGAAATTGGTCTTTAACGGGGACAGTGGGAATTAGGCCGCGTTCAGCGAGCTTTCCGTGACCGACTTCGCGGCGACTGACAGGGCCCATCCGGCCTACCTCACCTACAGAGTAGGGGGGGAAGGTATATTGGAGGTAAAAGCGCCGCACACCGTCATCGTGGAGCGTTTCAAAACGTTGCCCCATACTTTCGCCGCCGAGGGTGCAGACAGCGAGCGACTGAGTTTCACCGCGGGTAAACAAAACACTTCCGTGTGTCCGTGGAAGAGGTTGCATCTCAATAGAGATCGGACGGATTTCTGTCGTTTTACGCCCATCACATCGCAGATTGTCGGTGAGAATCATTTGCCGCATATGGTGAGCGAGCACTTTTTTGATCATTGCCTCTACCTCACATGAGGTATAAAGGGGAGAGTCTGCATCTTCTGGGCACAGCGTCTGCATCACAGTCGCTTTTAACTGGGTTTGAGCTTCTTCGCGGGCCGCTTTAGAAGAGGTGCGGATAATGGTTTGAAGCGGCTTTGCCATGAGCTGGTCGACAGCTTCAAAAAGTCCCTCGGGAGCAGTGCGCAGTGTAGAGAGATTTTTTTCCTTCCCGTGGACCTGTTGCCAGTCGGCGAGTCGTTGGCAAATCGTCGCAATGGCTTGGTGGCCTACGGCGACAGCTTCCATGACCTCTTCTTCTGTGAGGAAGTCACAGTACCCTTCGATCATAAGCAAGGCATCTTCAGTTCCGGCTAAAACGAGGTCGAGAGTCGAAGCCGCTTGTTGCTCTACAGTGGGGTTGACGATAAATTTATCTTCAAGCCTAGCCACGCGCACACCGGCAACAGGCTTAATCAAGGGGATATCTGAAAGAGATAAAGCGGCCGAAGCGGCGCAAATGGCGAGAGGGTCAGGGCTGTGAATGCCGTCATAAGAAAGGACAGTGACGATCACCTGCGTGTCGTTGCAATATCCCGCTGTAAACATCGGGCGCAAAGGGCGATCAATCAGGCGCGCGACGAGTGTTTCTCGCTCGGTAGGTCTTCCCTCTCGTTTGATGAAGCCACCTAAGGTTTTCCCTGCAGAAGAAAATTTTTCTTGGTAATCAATTTTAAGGGGAAGAAAGTTGACGTCGAGTGGTTCTTTACTCGAGCATGCTGTTGCTAAAAGAATCGTATCGCCGCAACGGAGTGTGACGGAGCCGTTCGCAAGGCGAGCCACCTTTCCCGTTTCAAAAGTGAGTTGTTGGCCATCAAGTGCGACAGTCAGTGTTTGGACATTAAAAAGCGCATTTTGCATTCGAAGGGTCTCCTAAAGGTTGGAAAGGTGAAAAGCGGGCCTCGTATCTTTTTAGATAGGGGTGAGGGATAAAGAGAAAAAAGCTCTTTTTACCCGCCGCGTTTGGAAACACCTTTGAACAAAAGGGAGCGCCAAATGCGAGAGGTATAGGCCCTGCTTTATTTATATTTTTAAAGAGGGCGAGTATAGCAGCGCGTAGGAATAGAATCAACTGAATGGTTATTTGCGCAAGTTAAGGCGACTAATCAACTTTTGGTACCGCTTGGTGTCGGTTGAGTTAAGGTAGTCGAGGAGTTTTCGCCTTTGCCCGACGAGCTTGAGTAGTGCTAAGCGTGCAGAGTGATCTTTTGGAGAGAGCTTTAAGTGGTCATTGAGCTCTGTGATCCGTACAGTGAGAATGGCGATTTGAACATCCGCAGATCCCGTATCTTTGACGTGGAGTTGGTATTTCTGGGTGATTTCTTCTTTGGTTTCTTTATCTAGGGACATTATACTAAAGCTCCTTTTGGCCGTAAAATTAGCTCGACAAAAGATTTATTGATAAAGCGGGTAAAGCCGCACACTTGAATCTATTTTACCATACAAAATAAAATACTTCAAGAAGATTGATGCTTTGAGGCATCTCTCTCGTCGTTGGTCGTGGAAAATCGATCTGATGAGAGGAAATGCTTTGTTTGGTTGTCTTTTCCTAGCGATTTAAAGGGAGAAGGCTCAAGAAAGAGAGCCCAACAGCCAAAAGATTTTTTTGTATCAAATTTATTTTCCAAGCACGCACGCTGCTTTTCCCTCTTAGATGGTGTTGGCGAAGTTGAATGTTTGGAAAGTTGAGTGGTCGCAGGCGCATCATCGTCGAAATATGGGCCAAAGACAAAAAATGGTTTTATTGTTAAATTTTTTTTAATGAAGATGGATGCAATATTTTCTGAAGAGGATCGCCGATGGATGCGAGAAGCGCTCAACGAAGCTCAAAAAGCCTTCGAGCGAGGAGAGGTCCCCGTTGGCGCGGTTGTAGTGAGCCAGGGTCAGCTCATTGCGCGAGCGCATAATGAAGTTGAGCATCGGCAAGACCCTACAGCGCACGCTGAAATGTTGGCGCTGCAACAAGCCGCTCGTCAGCGCCGGAATTGGCGGCTTGTCGATACTATTCTTTACACGACACTTGAGCCGTGTGCTATGTGTGCAGGCGCTGCTTTTTTAGCGCGCATTGAGCGGATCGTTTGGGGTGCTGCTGATGTGCGTCATGGCGCAGGGGGAAGTTGGGTTGATCTTTTTTCGGCGGACCACCCTATTCATTCGATGGGTGTTGATGCAGGGCTTTTTGCCGAAGAGGCCGGAGCGCTTATGACGCTATTTTTTCGACATCAACGTAAGGAGAAAAAGTGGATAAGGAAAGTACGCGACGCCTGCTCGACGAGCTAATTACTGGGCAAGAAGACAAACTCCTCGCATGTGCGGTTGCCCTTGTGCCTCACGTCACAGCAGACGATATCTTGCAACCGAACGATTATCCTGAACTCGAAAACCACCCTTACTTTCGCTACGAAGAAGGGGTGCTTAAAGGGCTCCAAACCGCCCGCATGGCTCTTTTAGCGCGCCTTTGTGACCAGCGGTGAAAAGGTGTCATCCACTATAGGGCCTCTGAGCTCTTTTGGGTGGCAGCAGTGTTTTGGCACAACGTCCCTACCTTAGACAACCTGGCAGGTCAGCGCAAGGAGTCGTTACTTGCGTTGGGTTGTGCGAGAAATGCGTTTAAGACGCCACCGCTCGCGCCAGCTTAAAGATGTTTCCCCTCGAGCCGAAATTTTGTCTAAGCAGGCATCGACAAAAGCCGCTTCACGCGCAACTTTTTCGCCTGTTTCAATCGAGTAAATGGCCGCTTGCGCCCCCTTTTTTTTTCTCTTTCTTCGGTAAGAGCGCGCAGACTGTTGCGCCCATGCAATAAGGCGGCGCTCAAAAGAGTGTAAGCGGCGAAAAGGGCCGGGCATTTTCCAGATCAATAGAGGGTAGAAATAGCCATACACAAGAGCGGCGAGTTCGAGGACAACGGCAAAAAAGTGGCCAGAGGAAAAGTCGACAAACAGCTGAAACCCAATTAGGCCGAGAGCTGCCCATTTAGCGCGCATCGGGAAAAGGAAAAAAACAACGACGGTAGCGTCGGCAAAGAGAAATGTCCAGGCCATTAGTAAAATATCGATCGAGTAGCGCGCACCGGCTAGCGTTAACGGGAGGTGGTTGCAGGCGAGAAGAACATAGGCGAGGAAGCCGATAAAGAGGCCGCCGCCAAAATAAAGACCTATAAAGTGGCGTTGGCCTTGCCGTTGAACGATAGTAGAACCGATAGAGCGAAGAAGGTAGACGTGTACGATGATCAAAAATAAAGCGCTCGTCGCCGTTTGATGGCCAAACGGGAAAAGGAACGGGTAGGACAAAAATTGCCACAGCATGCCATGGCTGATTCCCCAGGTGCTCAATGAAAGCAGTTCATAGGGGCTAGGCCAATGCAAAATATGGACAAAGAAAGCGCTGAGCAGAAAAGATAGCCCGTTGACGCATAGTAGCACAAGAAGTGTTGTGCGGATGATTGCCGGGAGGCTAGAGAAGAAGGCCGTTTGAAAGGGCGAGCGGTACATGAAGGTAGCAAGGGTTGGTCTTAGGATACTTTTCCCAAGATGATACGGAAAAACGCCTTTCCTCTCAAACTCTAGAAAGTCGCGCGCGCGCGGCGCTAGTGAGACAAGGGTGTAGGGAGATTTTTTTAAAAAGGCGCACGGGAATTCCCATCTCCTTTAGGGATCGGGATGAAAGTGCGCCCTACTTGCCCTGACACCGAGTCATGTAATGAATGAATCCAGCGAATTTTCCCTTGTTACAAACCTTTATTTTTTTCACAAAATAAATACTATGCAAAAAGTAAAAACCTTTCGACTAAAAAATCTTTCGGTTCAATGCAAAAAATTGATATTCAACGATCAAAAAGAGTCTGCACGCCTTTGGAACTTTTGTGTTGAAACTCATAAGAAAGCGCGTGAAGCAAGATAAAAATGGCCAACCAAAGACCAGTTGCAAAAAGAAACAAAGGGAAAAGTGCTTTTTGTTACACAGCCAATTCATTCAATATGGTTGTAGCGCAGCTTCTAGCTAATATAGATACCGCATGCCAAATCAAGAAAGAAAACAAAAAGATGCGGCTACCTTACCAACCGCCTTGGTACGGAACCGGATGCCGGGTGGTGTGAGGGAACGGGCCTTCTAGGGCCCTCCTATTTGATCTGCATCTATGTTGTTGATGCGAAGAAAGAGTCAGCTTCTTGGGTGCGCGTAAGCAAGTGAGCGCTTTCATGGTTGGGTGAAACGCCCCCCCCTGATGAGGGGGATGGATGGCTTTGTTAGCTGAGGCCGTTGTTTACAGCCGTTTGTTGTGCCATGAGGCTTCGAGCAAGGTCGGCTATTTTTTTGATGGTGGGGGCTTCAGGTGTTTCGTTGTGGGACTGAGCAGTAGCTAGGAGCTTGATTTTATGGGGAATGCTGTTTTTATCAGTTAATATATTTTTAGCTAAAGAGGCCTGGGCGCTGATGACACCGTCGTCTGTAATGATTGTTGATTGGGGAACTTTTGGCCTAAGATTTTCGATGCTTGTTTTGAGGTTATTTATATGGCTAGTCCACTTGTTCAGATGAGGCTCTAGCGCCTCGTTGCTTGTATTAATATCTTCAATTTCTTTTTCCAATCTTTTTATAGGGCTTTCCAGTTGTGCGATCTTATTTGTAAGCTTTTTTTTCTTATTGACTTTAAG
>CAYTIT010000045.1:0-8826 GCA_964437975.1 uncultured bacterium | reverse complement strand
TAGAGGTCGACAAGGGTCGAGATTGTGGGAAGCGCTTTGCCTTTAAGAGCGCGCTTGAGAAGGGCTTCAGCAGATGATGAGCGCGATGATCCAAAGGCGCGGTAGGCGGAACGCCAATCGGCGATTTTTTCGCTGGCGTTTATCCCCTTGCCTTGGTAACGGTGCGAGGCCGAAGCGGCCGCTTTTTGGAGCGGAGCTTTGCTCGTTGCGGCGTTGGCGATGTTTTCTAGCAACATGACGCCGACCTTGGCATGAGGGTAGCGGGTGAAGATGTCGGGGTCGATAGAAAAGGAAACAAAGAGGCTTGTTGAAGAGGGGCTGTTGCTAGACATAAGCCAGTGCTCCAGTTGTTGATAGGTCAATGAGGTAAAATTTTACCCGAAAAAGGGGGAAATGAAAAGGGGAAAATCGCGCGCCTACCATGAGCGACAGCGAACTTATATTTAAATTTCACATTGTCTTGCGCTATAGGGTTGAGGTGGGATCGATATCGATGAGTAAGCGGATTGCTTTGGGAAGGGGGGTCGTTTTTTGAAGGTGACGAAGGGCGCGACTGAGATGGTAAATTGCCGGTCCTTTGATGATGAGTTTGAATCTGTAGCGGTTTTTGATTTTGGCGTGGCCGCAGGGAATGACCGGATAAAGGGTGAAAGTGGCATCGAGCAAAGGAAGGAGAGCGGTGCGAAAGGAGGTTGCGTAGCTCAGCGTCGGTTCTTCTTCAGGGCCGCTGAAAATGAGCTTGGCTAAACGGGTGAAGGGAGGGAAGGCAAAGAGCTTTCGCCCTTCAAGCTCGTGGGCGAAAAAGGCGGCGTAGTCCCCTTGCGCCGCAAGGGAAAAGGCGGCGTGACGCTGCAAGCAGGTTTGGATGATGACTTCGCCTGGTAGGTCGCTGCGCCCAGCGCGGCCAGCAACTTGGACGAGGAGTTGAAAAAGGTGTTCGGGTGCGCGGAAATCAGGAAGATGGAGGGCGCTATCGCTGCCAAGGATGCCCACAAGGGTGACGTTGGGAAAGTGAAACCCTTTGGCAATCATCTGTGTGCCAATGAGGAGGTCGGCTTTGCCTGATCGAAATTGTTTGAAAAGTTTGTCGTGGCTCCCTTTAAAGCGGGTGGTATCGGCATCCATCCGGAGGATGCGTATGCCGGGAAGGAGGGCGCCAAGGACGCGCTCGATTTTTTCTGTGCCGACTCCTTGATAGTTGAGGTAACCTGTTTGATGGCAAGAAGGACATGTCGCCGGTGGAGGCGAAAGGGTAAAGCCGCAGAGGTGGCAGCAACTCGCATTTTCTTTTTTATGGAAGGTGAGGCTGACATCGCAGTGGCGGCACATCAGGGTTTCGCCGCACGATGTGCATAGCTGCAAGGTTTGGTAGCCCCGTTTGTTGAGAAAAAGGAGGGTTTGCTCGCCAAGGGAAAAACGCTTTTTGATCGCTTGAATGAGCGGCTCTGAAAGGAGCTGGTAACCTTGTTTTTTTGCCCACTCTTTTTTCATGTCGACAAAGGAAACGTGTGGCAGGGCAGCTTCGGTGGCGCGTTTGTGGAGGGAGGAAAAGGTGTATTTTCCAGATTGGGCATGAGCGTAGCTTTCAAAAGAGGGAGTCGCACTTCCTAAAAGGACGGTTCCGTTTTCCATTTTTCCGCGCATGATGGCGATGTCGCGTGCGTGATAGCAGGGTTGTTCATCGCTTTGTTTGTACGAGTTGTCGTGCTCTTCATCGACGATAATCAATCCTAAAGAGGCGATGGGGCTAAAAATAGCTGAGCGGGCGCCGATGACAATCGATGTTTTTTTTTCTCGCATTGCGCGCCACATGTCGTAGCGCTCTCCTTGAGAAAGACGCGAGTGAATGACGGCGATTGCTTCGGTGAAGCGAGATTTTAAGCGTTCAATTGTTTGCGAGGTCAGGGCGATTTCGGGAACGAGGAAAATCACCCCTTTTCCTTGCGCGCGGGCGTGCGCCATCGCTTGCATGTAGACTTCGGTTTTGCCACTGCCCGTGATACCGTGGAGGAGGTGGGTGGCAAATGTGGCGCGGTCTAAGTCGCGTTGAATAAGAGAGAGAGCGCGCGCTTGATCTTCGTTGAGCTGTTTTGGCTGAGTTGGGAAAAAGTCAAAAGAGGCGAGAGGCGACCGTTCGATGACTTGGGGTTTGACGGCGATCAACTTTTCTTTGATGAGTGAGGTCAGGGGACTTTTGGAGACGGCCGTTATGCGCAGAAGACGGGTTAAGAGAATGCCCTGCGGGTGATCGAGAAGGGTCTTGAGTACTTTGCATTGACTCTCTTTTGTCAGCTCTTTGTCTTTGATGGCCTTGCGCAAAGTAGGTAAAGAGACGAGAGGATAGACGGCAAGTTGGGTTTTTTCTTTTCCGTTGTCGCGGACTTTAGGTGGGACAAGGGTTGCCAACGTTTTGCTTAGTGAGGTGCAGTAGTAGGTGCTCATCCATTGAGCTAGGGCAAAAAGAGGAGGCGAGATGAGATCTGTTGCCAAGATAGAGGCGATTGGACGGATCCCTTGGACAGAAGAGCGCGGTTTCAAAGCGACGACGACTCCTTCGCGCATCTGATGTTTCACAGGGACGAGAACGCGCTGGCCGACAGCAATCGATGCGGCGAGATGAGATTCAACGCCATAGTCAAGCGGGCGCTTGGGGCCGCGCTCGAGTGCGACCGCGGCGATGGCGGTAAAAAAGTGGGGGGTTAGCGGAGCGCTTTTTGAATCAGAGTCCATAAAGAGCGTTTGAGGAGCGGGTCTTTAAGGTAAAAAGAGGGATCGGTTAACAAGAGCAAGGGGACCTCTTTGAGAAAGCGGATATTTTTTTGCGGCAGCTCCCTAGTGTAAGGCAAGAGATTTTTCGAAGCAAATAGAACAGCGTCTGGAATTAAGATCAAGCGTAGTTGCTTGGCCGCTAAAAAAACTTCCCACTTGTTTTCGCGCTCTAACGGTTCGATGTCAAAGGTTTTTGCAGGTGCTAGACAAAGAGAAATGGCTTGAGATAAAGCGGAAAAGAAGGCGGGAAGTTGCCCTTTTCGGATAAGGAGGGCGACTTCGGGAATATTTTGTTTGGTTTGCCAACTCATCTTGATCTTTTTGGCTTGGTCATCGCTTGGGGGCGCACTTTTTAGCGGGAGGTTTGGGAAAAGTTGGGTGATGAGGCTTTGTGTCGCTTGGAGCGAAGTTAAAGGAGGGGGAAGAGGGGGCGTTAAGGTAAACGAGACGGAAGGTGGTGTTGGCGCCGCTAATTTTGATGTGGGTTTTGGCTGAGGTTGAGGCGGCGGAACTGGCTTAGGTGATGCAGATGTAGCGGGGCGTACCGGCGGCGGCGCAGCAGGAAGTGGCGTTGGCGAGGACCCTTTTGGGGGCAGCTTGACAGGAGAGGGAGGTGGAGGGGGGCGTAGGGTCGTTTGCACGAAGCTTAGCGTCGCATCGATTAAAGCGAGGTAAGCCGCGCGGTGATCAGGTAAAGAGGGCTTCGACATAATGGTCCCGATCAAAGGGGATTAAATCTGTGGCTTTTTCGCCGATACCAAGGTAGCGCGCCGGAATACCGAGCTGGCGGTAAACAGATAAAATCATGCCGCCTTTTGCGCTTCCATCGAGTTTGGTAAAGATCACACCTGTTAAAGGGGTGAAGGTATGAAATGTTTTCGCTTGATCGATGGCATTTTGCCCGGTCGTCGCATCGAGAACAAGAAAGGTGTCGTGTGGAGCATCGGGAATGACTTTAGCACAGACGCGGTTCATTTTAGCGAGCTCTTCCATCAAAGCTGTTTTTGACTGTAGCCGCCCTGCTGTGTCGGCGATCACTGTGGTGAAGCCGCGTTGTTTTGCCGCTGTTAGCGCATCGAATAAAATGGCCGATGGATCGCCTCCGGAAAGACCTTTGATGCAGTCGATGCCGAGTTTGTCGGCCCAACTGGCGAGTTGATCAATGGCTGCTGCACGGAAGGTGTCGCCTGCGACGAGTAACACGCGCTCTTTTTTCTCTTTTAAGTGGGCGGCGAGTTTGGCAGCCGTTGTCGTCTTGCCACTTCCATTCACGCCAACGATGAGGATCACTTTAGGTGTGTTCGGCGCGGGAGAAGTGGAGGTGACTTGAGGTGGCGCTGTTAAAAGGGTGCGGGCAAATGTTTTCATCTCTTGAAGAAAGGCCTCGCCTGTTGCGTCTGGGTGCGCGCGCGAAAAGGTGCGGAGTTTTTCGGTCGCTTCTAAGGCAATTTTAGAGCCGAGGTCTGCTTCAAAGAGAATTTGTTCGAGCTCTTCGAGCTTCTCCTCGTCAAGTGGTGAGGCGAACAAAGAGCGTAGCTTACCGCCTAAGAGCGAGCGGGTTTTGGAAAAAGCGCGCTTTAATTTGCTCAAACCCGTTTTGAGGAGTCCAAACATCGAGGCTTCCTTTTTTCATTGATCGTTATTGCATTCTACCACATATAGGAATTAGAGCCTATATTGAGAGGCATAGATGAATACGCATGAATATCAAGCTAAAGAAATTCTTCAACGTTATGGCATCCCCATTCCCGATTTTGGCGTAGCAAAAACGGTGCATGAAGCTGAGCAGGTGATGCAAAACCTAGGTCTTACAGAAGCCGTTGTCAAGATCCAGGTTCATGCCGGCGGCCGGGGAAAGGCGGGAGGAGTCAAACTCGTTAAAGGAAAAAAGGCCATTCTCGATGCAGTAGGGCAATTGCTCGGCATGAAAATGGTGAATAACCAAACAGGGCCTCAAGGTGTTGTTGCACAACGCCTTTTACTCACGCGTCCTGTGGATATTGAGAAAGAGTACTATTTAGGAGCAATTCTCGATCGCGAGCGGGCGATGCCTGTCTTGATCGCCTCGCCTGAAGGAGGGATGGAGATCGAAGAGGTTGCTGCTAAAACGCCTGAGCGGATACTTAAACTTCCTATCGGACTCGACGGGCGCATTCGCTCTTACCATTTAGTGCGCCTTGCTCATTTTATGGGATGGCAAAAAGAGCTCGCTAAACAGGGAATGAAGATGGCAGCTGGGTTGGGAAAGGCTTTTATTGAAACCGATGCCTCTTTGCTCGAAATTAACCCTTTGGTGAAAACACCAGATGGGCGCCTTTTTGCCGTCGATGCAAAGTTGAGTATCGATGAAAATGCCCTGTTTCGCCAACAGGAAATTGCGGGGTTTTACGATTCAGCTCAAGTGCCGCCAAGTGAAGTTGCGGCTAATGAATATGATCTTTCGTATATCTCGTTGCAGGGAAATATTGGATGCATGGTCAATGGAGCTGGGTTGGCGATGGCGACGATGGATATTATTCAGCACTTTGGCGCTGCGCCAGCTAATTTTCTCGATGTGGGTGGAAGTGCCGATAAAGCTAAAGTCGCAGCTGGGTTTAAGATCATCCTTTCTGATCCTCAAGTGAAGGCAATTCTCGTGAATATTTTTGGGGGAATTATGAATTGCGCGACGATTGCAGAAGGGGTCATTGCCGCTGTTGAAGAGACGGGAATTGCTGTCCCTTTGGTCGTTCGCCTGGAGGGAACAAATGTCGAAAAGGGAAGAGAGATTTTACAAAAATCGGGATTGAAAATTATGAGCGCGCTCAGCATGTCTGATGCCGCTGAAAAAGCTGCAAAGGCGGTGACCTAATGGGGATTTTTGTCGATAAAAAGACGCGCGTTATTACGCAGGGAATAACGGGGAAATCAGGGCTTTTTCATACAGAGCAGTGCCTTGCTTATGGCTCACTCTTTGTCGGTGGCGTGACTCCGGGTAAGGGGGGACAAAAGGTGCTCGATCTTCCTGTTTTTGATACCGTCTACGCGGCAAAAGAGGCTGTTGATCCCACTGCGACGATGATTTTTGTGCCACCTCCATTTGCCGCTGACTCGATTCTCGAAGCTGAAGAAGCAGGGATCCCTTTGATCGTGTGCATTACAGAGGGAATTCCCATTCGGGATATGGTCGAAGTGTCGCGCGTGATGCGAGAATCGAAAACCTCGCGCTTGGTTGGCCCGAATTGTCCAGGGGTGATTACGCCAGGTGAGTGTAAAATTGGGATTATGCCCGGCTATATTCACAAGCAAGGGAAGATCGGCATTGTTTCGCGGTCGGGAACTTTGACTTATGAAGCCGTTTGGCAAACGACCCAAAATGGACTAGGGCAGTCGAGTTGTGTCGGCATTGGCGGTGACCCGCTCAATGGAACCAATTTTATCGACGTGTTAGAGGCTTTTGAAAAAGATCCTAGAACAGAAGGGATCTTAATGATTGGCGAGATTGGAGGGAGCGCTGAGGAAGAGGCGGCGGCGTGGATTAAAAGTAACTGCTCGAAACCTGTCGCGGGATTTATCGCTGGTGTGACCGCCCCTCCAGGGCGGAGGATGGGGCATGCTGGAGCGATTGTCTCGGGAGGAAAAGGGACGGCGCAAGAAAAAATTGCCGCGTTGCAACAAGCTGGAGTGAGTGTGGCGAGCTCGCCTGCTGAGATGGGTCAAGCGATGATGGCCGCTATGAAATAACCAAGTGCTGAGTAGAGGGGGCTAGCATGGTGTTTCGCATTGGAAAAATTCCGGTTAAGGTTTCGTCCTTTTTTTGGATGACGGCGGCCATTATTGGGTTTGTGGGAAGTGGATTTTTTACCGGGCTTCCTTTATTTGTCTCGATCCCTATCCTCATTCTAATGGTGTTTGTTTCTGTTCTTGTGCACGAATTAGGGCATGCGGCAACAGCGCTTTTATTTGGCCAGCGGCCCTCTATTGAGTTGATCGCCTTTGGCGGGTTGACTTACCCTGAAGGGAAAAAGATCAGAAAGTGGCAAGAATTTCTTGTCGTCCTCAATGGGCCCCTTTTTGGTTTTGCCCTATTTTGGATCGCTAAGACACTTGCGGGTTTTGCCAGCGCATTTTCTCCTCTTTTGTTGACGAGCTTGAATGTGCTCGCACTGATGAATGTTTTTTGGTCGATTGTGAACCTTTTCCCCGTTTTGCCGCTCGATGGGGGGCAGTTGGTGCGCATTCTTTTCGAAGGGATGTTTAAAGCGCGGGGCATTAGACATGCTCATCTTTTTAGTTTGTTGTTATCTGCAACGCTTTCGCTCGCCTCTTTTTTTATTGGGTTTCTTTTTGGTGGAATTATTTTTTCTATGTTTGCTGTGCAAAAGTTTGCTGCGTGGAAGGATGTGCGCAGCATCACAGAAAGGTATCGCGGTCGAGGATTGACAGAAGAGTTGCGGGCAATTGAAGTCCTCCTTGCTCAAGAGCAGGTGGGCGAGGCAATTCCGCGTTTAGAAGCGGTCCGTAGCCGCGCTAAAAAAGGGGTGATTTTCAATGTTACAAGCCTTTATCTAGCCAATTTTAGGGCCGAACAGAAGCGCCACCGCGAAGTTTATGAACTTTTAGCGCCGATTAAAAAAGACCTTCCCCCTGAAGCGCAAGTGCAGCTGCATGCAGCTGCATACGAAGTCTCTGATTATCCACTTGTCACCGAGCTAGCGGCGACCTGTTTTCGCACCTTTCCCGATCCCCTGATTGCCCTTCATAATGCCGAAGCTTATGCGGCAACGCGCCAAGTGAAGCAGGCGATTGGATGGTTGCAAGCGGCGCAGCAAAATGGAGTCGATAATGTCGTTGATGTGATCGAGCGTCCAACCTTTGATGGCGTCCGCAAAGAGGCAGCTTTTCAAGCATTTTTGCACTCGATCCAAAACTGACACCGTGTTGCTTTGTTTATTCTTCCTGGGCTGTGAGCGAATAGATGCGGAAGCTGTGGTGTTGACGGACAAAGATCGGTACTTTTTGTCCCGGTTTGACCCCTTTCATCGCAGCGAGCGCTTCAGCGACATTTTTCACGGGAATGCGGTTGATGGTTTTGATCAAGTCACCGCGGTTGATCTTGCCAAAGGCGGGGCTGCTCCGTTCAACGCCGGCGACGACAACGCCCTCTTCGTCTTTATCGAGTTCGTACTTGTCGATATTTTCAGCGGTGGTGTTGTCGATATTTATGCCTAAGAAGGGGAGAACAGTTGTGCTCGATGCGAACTGAGAGCGACTTTTTGAGCCGATGGTCACCGACAGATCAAAGACTTTGCCATCGCGGTTGACTGTGAGTGTAATGCGCGTTTTAGGTGGGAGGATCATGATCGATTTTCTAAAGTTGTTTTCGTCTTTGATCGGGTTGCCGTTGAGTTTTAAAAGGACGTCGTCCCGTTTAAGGCCGGCCTTTTCAGCGACAGAGCCGGGAACAACGTGGAGAACAACGACACCGCCGGCCCGCTTGAGACGGAGTGCTTCGGCGAGGTCAGGTGTGATTGTTTGAATTTGAATGCCTAAAAAGCCGTGGTCGACTTTTCCGTGTTTGATAAGTTGGCTTTTAATATTGAGTAAAATTGAAGAGGGAATAGCCAGGCCAATGCCCGCGTGGGCGCCTGTTGGTGTCACAATTGCCGTGTTCATGCCGACAACTTTCTTGTCGAGGCTAACAAGAGGTCCTCCAGAGTTGCCTGGATTGATCGGGGCTGTGTGTTGAATGAAGTCTTCGTATTCGGAAATGCGCAGGTTTTGCCGCCCTTTAAACGAGATAATGCCAGCTGTGACTGTCGACTCGAGTTGAAATGGGTTGCCAACAGCAAGGACCCATTCGCCGAGATCGAGATCGTCGGAGTTGCCGATTTCAAGGTAGGGAAAAGGGGTGCCAGGTACTGGATCCATCTTGATGATGGCAATGTCGGTTCCTCTGTCGCCTCCAATCAAGGTCGCATTGAAGCGCATGTTGGTGCCATTTTGAAGAAAGACGGTGATTTTTTCGGCGCCGAGGACGACGTGGTAGTTGGTCATCACATAGCCCTCTGGCGCAAT
>CAYTIT010000044.1:0-8881 GCA_964437975.1 uncultured bacterium | reverse complement strand
AAAAACCTCGTCTTGGTACAGGCTGTGCGGCCAGTGAAGAAGACCTTCAATGACAATGTAGCGCACTTCCCAAGAGGTGTGCATAAGGAGTTTAAAAAGGTAATCGTGTAAAAGGCTTTCGAGAAGCTGCTTGTCTAAACTCGAGCGGTGGCTGAGATCTGTGAGCATGATCGCGCAGCCTATGCTGTACAGATCAGAGGTTTTAAAGATATTGATTAAGTGCATCCGGTCGCGTAAGCGGCAAGCAAAATCATGGGCATTATACACGGTGAGTTTCAGCCACTCTAAATCCCAAGCGTTAAAATACCAAGCGTACAGGGATTTTTGCTTAAAAAATGGAAAGAAAGAGTCGGCTTGTTGAGGCTGAGCTCGGTTGACTTCGATCGGTATGCCGGGGTTATCTTGGATTAAGATCAGTGCAGTTTGGAGGCGGCTTAAGTTAAAGTGGAGCCGGACGTTGGTTGTCGAGGTGGTCTGTAAAGTTGTTTGAAGAGCTTGGCGCAGCGCGGGGAGAGTGTCTAGACGCAGCGGCATCTTAAGGAGGGTCGATTCATAGATTAAAAGTTCTAAATAGCGGTTTGCTAAGGTGCTTAACTGAATTTTAAGGTCGTTGAGGTAGTGGAGAGAGGGGTGAGTGGCGAGGCGGATGAGCGCTGTCGCTGTTTTTTGGTGGTGAAAAAGGGCGTGCTCATCCAAAGAGATGTCGAGGTTTTTCACGTGGGTGAAGATTCTCGTTTCGACTTCGGTAGCGAGTTGTTGCACGAGGATAGCGAGGTGGGTGTGATCTCCTGGTTCTACTTCCTCTTTGTCTGCTAAGGTGTGCAATGTGGCGCTTTGTTGGTGCGAAAGGGAGTGAAAAGAAGGTAGAAAACAGGAGATGATAAGGTAAAGAGCGCACTGCGTCAGCTTGGCCATCGTGGACTTTCCCTTCAAAACAAAGCCAAAAAATCAGCCCAAATGTGAATGGCCTCAACTTTACGCGAGCCGTGTGCATTAGAGCTGTCCTTGGCTTATCGAAGATTTGCTTGATTTCGTCAAGTTTTTAACAGTGATTGATGGCAGGACTGAAGTAGAATCAAAGCTTGCACAGACGTAGGAGCTGGGCGGTTTCTATGGAACAAGGTGCTTGCACTGCATCTTTCCCGCCTTGAAAACAGGCAAAAAGGTGCTGTGGTATCAGGAGTTGACATCCTCTCCCACCTAAAGGAAGGAGATTCACAAGATGAACAAACATCCTATGAGTCGGCTTGCAATCGCTACTTCCTATAGGTTCTTGTTTCAACGATAGCCGCCCAAGGAAAAGGCTTGGTTGTAGCCGTAAAGATCCTCGCGAAGAGAACTTTTACGGCTGTGAAAAGCCCATGTCCTCCAGATTCACACTATCTCCACAAGGTGTTGGCTGGCTCTGCGGAAGAGGTCAAAAAACGCGCAAAGCGATGACGGTGATGTCGTCGTGCTGACTTGCCGCTCCAGCAAATGCCGTGATCTCATCGAGTAGGGCCGAGACAACAACGCTGGCAGTGGGTGTTTCTTGGTCGCGCAAAAAGGCGACGACTTTTTCTTCGCTAAACATGTCCATTTTCTCGTTATGAGCTTCGACAACCCCATCTGTGAAACTCACTAAGAGGTCACCAGAAGCGAGCTGGATGGAGCTGGATTCAATCGGCATATCGGCGATTGCTCCTAAGGCCATTCCCGGTGTGGAAAGGGCGGTGACAGAGCCATCGCGCCGCTTGAGGAGTGCGGGGTTGTGGCCACAACTTGCAAAGGTCAACATTTTTGTTGCCTGATCAAAGAGGCCCAGCCACATTGTGACAAACACTCCGGAATCTGCCGTGTCTTGGCAAAAAAGGGCGTTGGTTTGACGGATAATCTCTTCAAGCGGCGAGGCGCTGAGACCATAACTGCGCAAGATGCTGCGGATGGTGAGGGCATATAGACAGGCATAGATTCCTTTGCCAGACGTGTCGGCAACAGCAAAAAGTAGCTGCTCTTCGGTCGGTGACTTTCTAGGGAGAAAATCATAAAAATCGCCGCCGACCTCTTTAGCTGAGACAAAGCGGGCGGCAATGTCTAAACCTGGAAAGTGGGGCAAGTTTTTCGGAATGATCGATTGGTGCACTTTTTTGCCGATCAGAAGCTCTTGCTTTAAAAGTTCACGCGCTGTTTTTTCCCGCTTGACTTCATCGATGCGTTGCACAAGCGAGTCGACAACGCGGTTAAAAATGATGCCCAACGTATTGATTTCAAATCCAAGAGAGCTAGATTGAAAGCGACGCTGCAGATCGCCAGCGCTGACTTGTTGCATGACAGAGGTCAACCTTTTAAATGGCTTAGACAAATAGTGGCTTACAACAAAGGTGCCGATGCCGCCAAAAAAGGTCACAAGCGCGGTAAAAATGGCGAGTTTAAGAAAAAGGTAGGGGATCGTAGAAAAATTCAGTTCAGCTACAGACGAAAGCACAAGGGTGAGTTGGCTGTGCGGCAAGGTAAACTTTTCAACGATAAAGTGTTTATTTTCGATAAAATGGAGATCGTGATTAAGGACTTGGTTTTCTAAAAAAGCAGCTTGATCGTTTAATTTGGGGTTGGTCGTCAAAATCAACTCTTTCTTTTCGCTAAAAAGAGAGAGGGCCGTTTCGAGTGGCGAATCGACCGCTAGATCCCAGTTGTCGATAAGAGAAGCGATCGGGAAAAGGGCAACCCAGGCAGTTGAGTTGTTTGTGAGCTCGCTAAATAAAAACAGTTCTTTCGAAGAGGATTGATAACCAAAAGAGTCGCCAGCTTGTTTGTGTTTTAAAAGAAATGCGTGCGTTGTTCCGATAAAAGCGGGGCTCGAAGCGGCATCGCACAAGGCAACGCCGTTTGGTGTCGTCGTGAGGTGCAAAATGGCAGCAGCTTTCATTTCCCGCGCAATGGCGGCAAGTTGTGGCGTGATGTTGTTGCTTGGAGAGAGGACGAGGTGGAGGGTATCGAGGACATCTTGTTTGGTTGCGACAGTTTGAAGGATCTGTTGTTGCATTTCGCGTCCAATCGTCTCAAACTCAATGAGAGCGCCTTGTTTCTTGAGTTTGATATCTTCAGAATAATGGAAAAATGTCATGATGAGGAAGGGAATGATGAGAAAAAGGACGGCAATAAAAAGCACCCTTCCAGTCAGAGATTTTTTGATGCCGAGAAAGCTTTTGTAAAAATTCATGCGGAATCTATAACATCGAGTTGGATAACCTTTTTTTCTTACTTACCGATGCTAACAAAAGAGATCAAGAGTGCGCAACACAGATTGATCAAACACCTTGTCAAACTCCAAAAAGAGCGCCGCTATCGCCATCAAGAGCGAACCTTCGTCCTCGAGGGGAAAAAATGTCTTAGCGAAGTGGGCGCAGCTAAGCGGGTGAAGCGGCTGTTTATTCAGTGCGGCTTTCCCTATCCAGCGGGGCTTGTGTGCGATGAATGTTATATTTTAAGCGAGACCTTGATGCGAAAGATTTCCGATGTTCGCTCTCCCGAACCGGTCATAGCAGAGGTCGCTATGCCTAGGCCCGCTACCTTGACGGCAAAAGAAAAAATTCTCGTTCTCGACGGTCTTGCCGACCCAGGCAATCTCGGCACCTTGGTGCGCACCGCTGTTGGATTTGGCTTTGATGCTCTTTTTTTACGTGCAGATGCGGTCGACCTATTCAACCCTAAAACAGTCCGCGCGTCGAAAGGGGCCCTTTTTCACTTGCCTTATGCTTATGGAAATGTCGAAGATATTGCCCTTTTTGCCAAACAACATGCTTTTCACCTTTATCTTGCCGACGCGCATGGAACCCCCCTGACAGCAATGACCTTGTCGCTGCCGCTTCTCCTTGTGTTAGGAAGCGAAGCCCGGGGTATTTCGCCCGCACTTAAAGAAGTGGGAACAGCCCTTGCTATTCCCCTGGCGGCGCACATAGAATCGCTGAATGTAGCGTGTGCTGGGGCGATCTTGATGCATCACATGCGAGCTATGTTATGGCCGGGTTAGATGAATGGCTCGATGCCGAAGAGCATTTTTTAGCGCGCGAGAAAAAAAGGAAGGGGAAACAAAACAAAACGCGCCAACGCTTGTCTTCAAGAGAAGATAGCCGAGCCTTGCGCGGGCGCGTCTTAGCGCTTGCGCCTCAACAGGTGCTCGTGAGAGTAGGCGAGCGCACCCTCTCTTGCCAAGTGAAAAAAACGGTGCGCCCATTAGAAGAGCGCGCGAAAAATCTCCTTGTTGTAGGAGACTGGGTGCGCGTTGTGTTGGCTAGTGAGACGGTCGGTGTGATCACATCCATCGAACCGCGGACCTCTTTTCTCGCTCGAAGAGACTCTTTTTCAGAGCGGAAAAAGCACCTTATTGCCGTTAATGTCGATCAGGTCTTTATTACTCTCTCTGTCGTCGAGCCCCCTTTTGCCCCTCTCCTTATTGATCGCTATATTATTGCGACAAAACAGGGAAACATGGCCCCCCTTATTATCGTGAATAAAGTCGATCTTTTGGAAACAGACCAAGCTGTTGCAGAACGCGAGCGCCTTGAGCATGTTTGCCACACGCTGACTTCGCTAGGGCTGCCCCTTTTTCGCGTCAGTACGCGGCGAGAAGCAACCCTCGCCCCTATTAAAGAGGCGATGCGGGGCAAAACCTCGGTCTTTTCAGGCCCATCGGGTGTAGGAAAATCAGCGCTTATCAACGCTGTCACATCGGCCGAGCTCGCGGTTGGAGCAGTAGCTGCAAAAACAAAGCGGGGCAGGCACACAACGACAGCAGCGACGTTGGTTCCACTCGCGCAAGGGGGATTTTGTATCGATACGCCTGGTCTTCAAAGTTTTTCTCTTTGGGGACTACAATCAGGTGAGATTCGGACCTACTTTCCCGATTTCGCCTCTTTTGCCGAGCACTGTCGCTTTCCCGATTGTACGCACTGTCACGAGCCCGATTGTGCGGTCAAAGAAGCGGTAGAAAATGGAGAGATCGCCTCTTTTCGCTACGCTTCTTACCAAGAGCTCATTGCCGATCCAGCTCCCAAAGAGTGGGACTGAAATAACCTCTCAATAGAGTAGGGAGGCTCAGAATGTCGGCCAACTGGGAAGTGTTTTTAGGTGGGAAAGGATGGCAGAGGGGTCGTCTAAACTTTCATTGATGGCGATTTTTTCCCCCTCTTTAAGAAGGCGTCCCATGTGCTTGCCATTGGGAATGCCTGCAGCGCGCAAATGACTTGAGGTGATAAAAGGGATGCCGGCTTGTAATTTGCGGACAGCGGGACTTAAACGGTGCATCTTCTCGCGGTGCTCAACGAAGAAAGCTTCTTGCTCTTTAGGTGGGAAGTGGAGGGCGGCAATGTGGAAGCAAAGAGAGAAAGAAGGGTCAGCGTAGAGATGGGCCCAGGTATGCAAATCGACATCTTGATCGCGAGCAAGGAGGAGGTTAAGGGCGTTGTGATAAAAGCGAACAAATGCGCGCTCGCTGTTAG
The DNA here is from genome assembly GCA_964437975.1 of uncultured bacterium. Lineage (GTDB taxonomy): Bacteria > Chlamydiota > Chlamydiia > Chlamydiales > Simkaniaceae > JBCCHO01. The sequence continues at coordinate 3,404 of CAYTIT010000044.1, read as the reverse complement.
AGCGCTTAAAGTAGGAGCAAAGAGCTTCTTTTTCTTCTAACAAGGCGCCTGGGAAAAGTTCAAGGATCTTAGCAATCACAGGGGTGTCTTTAGGAAAATGTGGTAAGCGCGCCGTTCGGCGTTTGAGCTCATCTATCGACACCGTGCGCAGGGTGGGAAAAATGACAGGCAAGAGGTTCAGCCGCTGTAAACTGATCAAAGCTCGGTCAAGGTGGGAAAAAGCGGCGATTTTTAACAGTTCGTTCCAGACGCGTTCGATGGCGACAGCAGGGAAAAGGGTTGGAGCGGTCTCAATAATCGCTGTGATGGTTTCAGCTTCAATGGCAAAGTGAAAGCGGCTGGCATAGCGGACGGCTCGAATCATGCGGAGGCGGTCTTCAAAAAACCGCTCACGCGGGCTCCCAATGGCGCGGACAATTTTTCGCTCAATATCTTTTTGTCCATCGACATAGTCGAGAATCTGAGAGTGGATAGGGTCGTAAAACATCCCATTAATCGTAAAGTCGCGGCGCTTAGCGTCCTCTTCTGGGGTCGCGAAATCGATCCCCGTTGGGCGCCTTCCGTCGTGGTACTCTCGATCTTTGCGAAAAGTCGCCACTTCAAAGTGGTGTCCACCTTCGACGATGACGACAATACCAAAGCTGACGCCGAGCGGGAGGGTTTTTCGAAAAAGACGTTGGATATCATCGACGGTTGCACTGGTTGCGATATCGATATCATCTGAAGGGTGATCCATCAGAAAATCGCGGACCCAACCGCCGGCAAAATAAGCGACAAAGCCCTCTTGGTAAAGCGTTTGGACAATCTGTTTTGCTATTGTATAGGCATCCATAAAACGGGTCCTTTTTCCGTAAAAACGCCGCGGTGCTATCAGCTTACCAAAAAGTAAAGTTGTTTGGCGCCCTAAATACCGTCGGCCCGTCATAACAAATCAAGTAGGGGTCCGCCTTAAGGAAATGATACAAGATTGCTGTATCGAACTTAAAGCAGAGCTGATTGAAATGGAAGTGATGCCCGACCACTTGCATGACGAGGTCTAGACAATTTTCCCGCTAGGCCGATCGTGGGTCGAAAATCGGGGGGCGCCTGTGCTATCATATCGGCTCCATCGCTGATGAAACATCGCCGAGCGCTGGCTGTGGCATACTTCCCGCCTTATTGAATTGCGAGCGGGAGCAACAAAATTTGGCCCTCTTTTTTTAGAAAATATTTGAAAAATATTGAGTAATCACAGATGTCTAAGATTAAGAGGTCCTTTTGCAAAACTTCACCGCTAGACCGAACGTGATCCAAGAGATGCCTTGTTGCAAGGACCTCGCAAGATGAACACGTGCTTTGGGCGTCCTAAAAAGTATCCATTCACCCTTGTGACTGAGAAGCGCCAAGCAGCACAAAGTAAGGAGAAAAAACCATGAAATCTATTCCTAAATCCAATCTGCATCGCTATTGCCCAAAAACGACAGCGATGGCTTTCGGTACTGTTTGGGGCATCCTTATTCTGCTCACAGGGTGGATCTCAATGACTGGATGGGGGTATCAATTTGTTAGCATCCTCTCTTCCATTTATACGGGCTATAACAGTTCATTTGTCGGCGGCGTGATCGGCGGTATCTGGGGATTCTTTTATGGCGCTGCTATCGGTTTTGCCTTTGGGCTTCTCTATAATAGACTGCTGATGCGCCAAAAGTAGACCAGCTATCCTCTCCCAAAGGCAGGAGATCTACCGATCGCGACTCAACAATCGGTTGGTTGCCTTTGTTCATCGCCGCTCTCTTATTGACCAGCTGCATCGTCAATCAAAGACATCGAGCGCAGGCGTTGGCACAACTCCCGATTTTTGAGTGACGATCGGTAGAGGCCTTGGGTTTTAACCTTTCATTTTTTTGGAAGAGGTCTGCACAGAGGGAGAAAGGTTCCATCTGTTGCTATATTCTTCGAGCACGGCCTTGAGTGCAAGTTGAGCTATATCAGGACGTTCGCCTTGTGTCTTTTTTATATCTTCTAACCATAGAAGCGCATCTGCTTTCTTAATATTATAAACCTTGCGCAATTCAATTTTTAAGTCGTGTTTAAGTTTTTTGACGTTCTCTGAGTTCTGTATAATTTGTTGGCTTATCCTTTGTACTTTTTGAATGATTTGAAAAAGTTCGATTGACTTACTGGTTGGTTTTTCGCTTTCTAGATGATTGCGAAGAGAAGTTTTATAACATTCAAGGATAGAATTGGGCGTGTTTAATGAAACTGTCATGGCTAGCTCCCCTAAATGGTGGTTTTCCCAAAAGAAAAAGAAATGATGGCAGATGGAACTTTTTAAAGCGATCTATTTTATAGATGTTGAGACAACGTCTAGACCGAGCGTGATGCAAACATCGGGAGTGACGCGCCAGCCCCGCGCGCGGCGCTTGTTTATCGACGAAGGAGCCGGTGAGCAAGAGGAAGATGAGGAGCAAAAGCAACCAGCCGATGCTTGAATGATGATCGGTCGACAACTTGGGTTAAACTTTCAAGCAAAGCACCCTTGCCCAGAAAAAAAATTATTGGTACATCTCCATCAACTGCGTGGGATCCTATCAAGGATGAATAGAATGTTTGCGAAGCGAAAGCAGATGATGAATAGAAAAAAAGGCAATAGCTGCGGGCGAGGGCTTTTTTTGGTTCTTGTCAGCATAGGAAGCGTTGTTTCGCTTAGCGCTCACGATGCAACCGATCAGGATTCGCTCGATCAAGCGATTATCGATGCCAATGCCGCAACAAGTGGTGATACGACGGTTGTCATTCAAAATAATATTTCTAATGATCTTAGCTTACGTCCGCTCAACTCAGATGGAAAATTTCGGCCGGTCGATCGAGATATCCAAGTGATGGGGCAAGGCAATCAGATCACGGGCAATGCAACCAATAGTCGGCGCGGTTTTTTTTGCCTCGGCGGGACAGGTTCAGTTGAAATTAGCAATTTGACTTTGAATCGTTGCCGTGCAAAAGGGGGCAATGGTGGTCCAGGAGGAAGTGGACTAGGAGGAGGAGGCGGCGGCGCTGGCTTAGGGGGTGGACTCTTTGTCGCTGAAGATAGTGTCGTGACGGTGACAAACGTGAGCTTTATTAACTGCGTTGCCCAAGGGGGGACTGGTGCAGGGACAGACCAAGCGGGCGGCGGTGCTGGTGGTGGTGGTATGCAGGGCAACGGGGGGAGTGGAGGAAATGGAAAGGGGGGATCAGGCGGTGGCAGCTTCTACTATAATGGGGATGGCTCATCTCTTACCCCCGGCAGCGGAGGAGGGGGCGCGGGATACGCTGCCACAGGTAATAATTTTGGGGGCAGCAGCTTTGATGGGACTTTAGGGGGAGTCCCAGGCGGCGGTAATGGGTCATCTGGAACAGGTGGCGGAGGTTCAAATGGAACAAAT
>CAYTIT010000043.1:0-8984 GCA_964437975.1 uncultured bacterium | reverse complement strand
TAAGCACTCCTATTGTTTACGTGGTTTTGTAAGGAAAAGATTCACCTTAGCAACTCCAAAGGTAAAGTAAAAAGCGATTTTCTTCAAGGGAAAATAGCACTTTTGACACTTTGGTGCTAATGTTGAGGTTGCGCCAAGGTAGTTTTAATTTTGTTTTGACGGTAGCGCAGCGAGATTCCTTGCTTCAGGGCTTGGGATAAAACTCTCTTTATCAAAATGATGGCAGCTTGGTATACCAGTTCCGAAGCGATGACCAAAAGAGCTGCGCCGGTGCCAAGCAGGGCAGTTTAAAGGAGTTTTTTAATGAGTGGCAAAACGCGTACAGAGGAAAAAAAAGAGAATCAATGGAGTCTTGAGGGGCTATACGCGAATTTAGATGAGTGGGAAGCTGAGTATGAAGCGTGCTTAAAAGGACAAAAAGAGGCGAGTAAATGGCCTGAAATTGCAGCATGTCGCAAGCGGTTGAGTGAAGGTGTAGCTGTCGTCGTCGAGTTGCTCAATCATTTTTTTAGGATTGAGCGCCACATTCTCAAACTCTATACGTATGCTCAGCACAAGCAAGATGAAGATCTTTCTGTTTCGGCAGCCAAAAGTGCCTATGAACGGGCGATGATGCTCTATTTTGATTTTAAAAGTGAAACCGCGTGGATTCAACCTGAGCTTTTACAACTGCCTTCTGACCAGCTTGAGCGTTATTTGCAAGATGAAACGGTTGCTTCTTATCAGGTCTTTTTGAAAAAACTCCTTGCCCTCAAACCCTATACGCTTTCAGAAGAGCAAGAAGGACTGCTTGCTTTGGCAGGCGCGCCGCTTGAAGCGCCTTCGAAAGCGTTTACGGCATTTAACAATGTTGATCTTTTGTTTCCTGACGCGGTCAATGAGAAGGGAGAACGGCTTCCTTTAACTCATGCCCGTTATGGGCGCTATTTGGAGGCCCAAGATCGAAAACTAAGAAAAAGTGCTTTTTGCGGGCTGCATCGAACCTTTCAAGGATTTAGCCACACTTTATCAGAGTTAATCAGCGGGCAAGTCCAAAAACTTTTGCTTGATGCGCGCGCGCGCGGTTACCCTTCGTGTTTGCATGCGGCGCTGACGCCTCACCAAATTGATCCAGAAGTGTACCACAACCTCGTCCGCACGGTGCGTCAACATGTTCCCCTTTTACACCGTTATATGGAGTTAAGGCGGCGCATTCTTGAGGTTGACATTGTCCACAGCTGGGACATGCATGTCCCTTTAGTCGCCGCCTGTGATCGAGCGTACCCATTTGACACAGCAGTTGAAATGACAGTGGCCTCTGTCGCGCCATTAGGGAAAGAATACCAGCAGAGCCTCAAGCGGGGGCTGCTTAAAGAAAGGTGGGTTGATCGCTATGAAAATCGAGGCAAGCGCTCTGGGGCGTATTCGGGGGGGTGTTACGATAGTGCGCCTTTTATCCTTCTCAATTACGAAGGGACGTTTCGCGATGTGATGACCCTTGCCCACGAAGCGGGGCATAGTATGCACTCGCTTCTCAGTCGGCGCCATCAACCTTACCATCAAGCAGACTACCCTATTTTTGTCGCTGAAGTGGCCTCGACTTTAAATGAAGAGCTCTTATTTCGCTATTTGCTCGACAAAGTAGAGAGCCAAGAAGAAAAAGGGTATTTGCTCAGTCGAAGACTTGACGATATCCGCGCGACCTTGTTTCGCCAAACGCAATTTGCCGAGTTCGAATTGCGTTTGCATACGCTAGCTGAGCAGCAAGTGCCGTTAACAGCCGAGCTGTTGCAGCAAGAGTATGCCACTTTAAACGCCGCTTACTATGGCGAGGCTGTTCATCGCGATCCCGAGATAGGAGCCGAATGTTTGCGCATCCCCCATTTTTATTCGAGCTTCTATGTTTACCAATATGCGACGGGAATCAGTGCGGCATTTGCTCTTGCTGAACGCGTGGTGGAGCAAAATGGGGACGGGCGCGTGCAGTACTTAAATTTTTTAGCTTCCGGATCGAGTCGTTATCCCTTAGAGTTGTTAGAGTTAGCAGGTGTCGACATGCGCCGTCCAGACCCCATTGAAAAATTACTGCAGCGGTTTAAAGAGCTTCTCGATCTCTTTGAAGACACGGTCGTTCTTAAAGCGCAACCGTAAAAATTACCTAGTTTTTTTGCAAAAGTGTTGAGAAAAAAGAGCAACATCAGTATTTGGTTAGGTGCTTTTTTGCGTATAGACTGATCGCGATTCAAGAATCGGGAAAGGTACCAAAGCCAAAAAGGCGCGCGAATGGAATGAAAGACTCCCGTTCAAACCTAAGTAGGCCTAAAAAGGCTAGACGCCACGTAGACGATTAGATGGATTGTTGCTTTGAAAAAGAAAGTTAAGAAATTTTTTATTATCCATAACAAAAAAGGTTTGCACACTCGGCCAGCAGCAGAGTTGATGCGGTGTGCAAAGATTTTTAAATCCAAAATCTATTTAGGATATGGAATGCAACGCGTTGACGCCAAATCTTTGTTGAGTATTTTAACGTTAGGGGCGGGGCCTGGAGTTCAGCTCTATGTCGAGGCTGAAGGAGAAGATGCGCGGGCAGCTGTTGAAACGATTGTCACCTTGGCGCAGTACAATTTTAAAACGAGATTTTAATGCTAAGGCGGGGTAAAACGTCCGCTTCTTGCATCAGGAGCGGTCTAAGGCAAAGCTTGGCTCTGAAGCGCCTAGGGCGCCTGCAAAGGCAGGCGCTAGTGCTCCCAAACTTCTACTTCTCCAGAAGACATTCCGATGAGGACACGGCCAGCTAGGTTAAAAAAATAACCTGTCTCGACGACCCCTGGGATGTGGATAAGGCGTTCATGGTCTTTTTCTGGAGTCGAGCGCGGTTTTTGAAACTCAATGTCATAGATGAGGTTTCCATTATCTGTCTGAAAGGGACGCCCGTCACTGTGTAGCCTAAGTTCGCCTCGAAACCCCAATGTTCGAATTTTTGCGATGGTAGCGACGTGGGCAAAGGAAAGAATTTCAACGGGAAGTTTTTCTCCTCCGAGCTGGGCGACTTTTTTTGTTTCATCAACGAGCACCACCATTTCGCGGCTTGCATTGGCTAGGATTTTTTCTCTTGTCAAAGCGCCGCCGCCCCCTTTAATCATCCTTTTTTGAGCGTCGATTTCATCGGCCCCATCAAAGGTCATGTCAATGGCGGTCACTTGGTGATCATCAATTAAAGGAATGTTTTCCTTTTTTGCGCGCGCGTAAGAAGCAACAGAGCTGCAAACAGCGTTGATCCGCAATCCTTGGTGGCACCGCTTACTTAGCGCGTCAATGAAAAACTGCGTCGTTGATCCGGTGCCGATGCCGACGAGCATGTCATCTTTCACCCATTGGGCAGCGAGATAAGCAGCGCGTTGTTTCATCATGTCGTGACTCATAATAGCTCCAAAGCACAGCCACCCCTTGTTATCGATGAAGAGGGGGGGGGGGGGAAGTGCTAGTTGAGGGGGAAATTTTTAGCTCTTTTCCGTTTCAAAAGCCCAGGTTGGGGTTGCCTTAGTAGATGAAGTGTTCCTCTCAAAGCATATGTGCCCGCGCACTCTCTAAATCCTTGAAAGATCATACCTCATGGGGAGATGATGGTTAATTTTTTTTAATAAAACGAGTGTAGCATAGAAAAAGCATGTTGACAAGAACGTGTCAAGATGAAGACGGGGGGAGCTTTGTATCCTCAGAAGAGGTAGGGGCTAAATGTTGTGCCAGTTGGCGGATTTTTCGGCTCAACTTGGCCGTATTTTGGTTTTCATCAAAGGGAAAAGAAGCTTTTGATTTGAGAGGAATACGGTCTGCGGAATAACGGTGGATCCAGCGGTGAATTTCGTAAGACTTTCGTTGCAACGCCTCTGAGGTGATGTGTTGTTCAAGAGCCGCAAAGTAGGTTGCGAGTTTTTTGCGAATTTTGCGCGTTTTGAGGCTTTCTTCAGCAAGGGGCTTGTTTTTCATAGGCGATGCATCGTGGCTAGGTTGTTTTAATTTTAACCACTAGTAACAAACTTTCTTTGCAAAGTCAAGTGCTGAGGTTGGTCAGCAGCGCTTTCTTTTCTACCGATCATGAGGCGCTCAGCACCAAAAAGCACAATCGGGATGAATGTTTAATTTTTTTTTGAGTTATATTCCAAAAGAAAATATTATTTATGCCGAACGTGATTCAAGCCTTGGTTTTTTGCTTTTGCTAGCATCTCTATCTTGTTGACCGGCTGCTTTGCCGATAAAAAATCGCCGAATACTAACTGTGGCAACATTTCCGCTTCTTGAATCACGATTGGTAGAGGCTTGTCAAAAGAGTGCCTAGGCTTTTTGCTTCTTTCCTTATCCAAGTCTGCCTTGCGCACGTGTGTTTAGGCGGAAGCAAACAAACGATCGGAAAGGTGGCATCATTGACAGCGTGCGATGTCGAAGCTAAACAAGTAGGCGACTGGCAGGTCAAGGCTATAGATGCTGTAGGAAAGAAGGAGGCTTCTATTCCGAGAGCTACAGAGAGACAGCCTGGTTGGTTTAAAGCCTCCTGGATTGATCCATGGGGAGGCAGAATTGGAGGTCTTATGACGATTCATCGAGCATATCCCCTTGTTCGGTTTGCTGTTCAACGATTCGATGAAGCAAAGTTTCCGCGAGAAACTGCTTCCCCTTATGGTCAAGATGGTGCCCGCTTGGAAGCACTAAAAAAGTATGTCACATCAGCTTTTAAAAAAGAGTGCGCGCACCAACCTGATCTCCCTATCACCTGCATTGTCAGATTTAGCATTCTAAATGCTCAGACTTGGATGTATGCGACGGGTTTATTAGGAAAGAAAAGCCACGTGCTGAGCTTGCCTTGCATGCATGCCACAGCGCGTACGTTGCTGCAGCGACTACAGGAAAAACGAGAGGGACCCGCAGAGGGGCCTGCAGCTGAAAGGCTTTGGTCGTTTGTATTTAAACAGGCCTATGATAAGGGAGGGATTGAGCAAAAACAAAAAATTCTTAAGCTTGCAGCTCAGGTCGATCCCGAAAGGATGGAAGAGACGGCATGGGAGGTGCAAGTGTGCCGTGTCACTCAATATGCAGGTCGGATATTTAGTGTGCCGTTGCTAAAAAATGTGTTAGCGGGTTTCTGTTTCTTTGGAGCCTTTGTATGGGCAAAAATAGGGCTATGCCGGCTGATAAATGGCTGCGTCGTTAGCACAGTCAACGGCCTTATTCAAATGAGGTCGGCCATGATTACTAAAGGGGTGATACGGACCATAACAGTGGTCGATACCCTTTATAGAAACCGCTTTCGCATTTGGTTGGGCCATTGTTTCGTACGTCAAATGATTGGGTCTAGAGTGAGAGGTGTTAAGCTAGTCACATTTTGTGTTGATACAATGCTTTACTTTCCTTTCTTTGCAGCCTGGAGTATTGCAAGGAAAACAGCTTTCCTAGTTTATCACGCGCAAACGCGTGTGAGCGATTCTTTGGTCGATATTTCAAATCGAACGCTTAAAGAGAAGCTCGATTCAGGGCGAAGAAAGGCGTATGCTGTGTGGATGAAGCTATTTACAGAGGCGAGCACGCAGGGAATTTGTCTAAACTAGGGCTCTAAATAAGTATCTAATCTGCTGAGCCAACCTGGTAGCCACTTGACTTCGTCTTTTTTGTCGGGAGGGGCTTTTTCCACTCGATGATTGAGTACCTCTTTACCTGCAGCGACAAAATCGGCGATGAGGTGGCGGGCAGCCACCTTTTGAAGGACTTGAAAAAGGCCCCACCGCTGGCCTTGGTACCCTTCTTTAGGCGATAATCCGCTCCCTTTAAAGTTAAGGTAGTCAATTAAAGCATAGAGCCCTTGCGCGTTAGAGGTAAGCGCTGAGATCAGAAACAGCATTTTAGGGCGCGCATCTTCGGGCAAAGTGCAGACGATATCATCGAGAACCGTTTCGAGCCGCTGAACCATAAATTGCGCTTGCAGATCTTTGTAAGTAAAAAGGAGTTGTCTGAGTTCGCGCATCCGCGCGCTGTGGATATCTCGGTAAAAGTCCTCGCGTGATTTCCAGGGGCACCCCTTAGCTTGATCGAGCCAGGGAGGCAAAATGACGCCGTGATCTTTAAAGAAAAGGAGCAATTGGGGAAAAGTTTGTTCGAAACACTCTTTTTTCTCTTCAGTATACCAAATAAAGTGACCAATACCCATCGAGGGAAAGGCCTCTCCTTTATTCCAGTGGGTCAACCCTAAGACGCTTTCATTGCATTCATTTTTCCAAATTTTTGTTGCAATCATCGAGGTTGTTTCTGTGGAGAGGTCAAGCGCTCCCGCGAGATGGGAGTGTGCGCACACAGCGACAAAAAGCAGATGCCTTATACAAGACGTCATCGCAGAGCTCGTTAGGTAAAGAGTAAAGAAGGCGAGTATAAAAAAGACCGCTCTTTAAAACAAGATTTTGCAACCAGATTGCCGATGAAGGGGATTGTGTTTAAAAGGGGAGAGGGTATAATTTTTGCGTGCACGAAGAACAGAGTGGAGAAGTCAATGCAAAATTTGTTTGATGTGTGGCGGGCACGGGGATTTATCGATGCTGTCACCCATGAAGATCTCAGCAAGGTGATGAGCAGTCCGATTTCTGCTTATGTCGGCATTGATCCGACAGCAGACAGTTTGCACTTGGGCAATCTCGTGGGCATTGTCGCCTGCGCGTGGTTGCAGCGGTTTGGCCATACGCCTGTTATCTTAATCGGAGGGGGAACAGCGCGTATCGGCGACCCTTCAGGGAAAAATGGAGAAAGGCCGCTCCTTCCTACAGCGACCATTGAATCGAATGTGGCTCTTTTGCGTGCGCAGTGCGAGCGCCTTTTAACTGAAGCGGGCCGCTGCCCACGTTTTGTCAACAACAACGACTGGCTCTCTTCGTGGAAGCTCATTGATTTTTTGCGGGACATAGGGAAGTCGTTTCGCTTGGGTACGATGCTAGGTAAAGAGAGTGTGCGCTCGCGGATGCAATCTGATGAGGGGATGAGCTTTACCGAGTTTTCTTATCAGTTACTTCAAGGGTATGATTTTCACCATTTGTTTCATGCGGAAGGAGTTGTTTTGCAGCTTGGTGGAAGCGATCAATGGGGCAATATAACGGCGGGGGTCGAGTTGATCCGCAAATTGAGCCGGAAAGCCGCTTATGGCTTAGCACACCCTTTAATGACGCGCAGTGATGGCGCTAAATTCGGCAAGAGCGAGCAAGGGGCGATTTGGCTCGATGCGACCAAAACATCTCCCTACCAGTTCTACCAGTATCTGATCCAAGTTGCCGATGCCGATGTCGGGCATTTCATGCGGATGTTGACCTTGATGGATTTAGAGGAAATTACCGCATGTGAACAAGAACTAGCTACAGGAAATTTTGTTCCTTATGCAGCGCAAAAGCGCCTTGCTGAAGAGGTGACGCGATTTGTTCATGGACAAGAGAAATTAGAGCTCGCGCAGCGTGTGACGCAGGTTCTCGCTCCCGGGGCTGATGCTGTGCTTGATGTCGAAGTCTTGCGCGAAGTCGCTCATGCCACACCCTCTGTAGCCGTCCCAGCGCATGCCATCACGGCATGTTCGTATGCCGAGCTTGCCGTGCAATCAAAACTTGTCAAAAGTAAAAGCGAGGCAACGCGCTTGATCAAGCAGGGAGGGGCCTATCTCAACAACACGCAAGTGAAGCATCCCAGCTATGCGCTACAGCCAAGCGACCTCATTGGGGGAGAGTATGTCCTCATCGGCGCCGGGAAGAAAAAGAAAATTTTGATCCGCGTTGAGGAGCGGGCGTAGCTAGGGTAGTCTGCAAGGGCAAGCGTGCGCCTCCTCAGAGGTAAGTAGCGGGTTTGGTGCCTTTGCCCTCACCTTCAAGCAAAAACTTGAAAAGAGATTTTTCAACAAAATAACATAGACAACTTTTTCTTTTTTGTATTGACTAATTTACAAATATCTTGTTATCATTCTAACAAAACAAAATATATAGAGGTGTTTATATTATGAGTGTTGGATCTATTGAATCACGCCAGGGTCCTGGCGCGTCTTCCCTTTTGCCAGATTTGCCAGAAAAGAGACTGAGCTCCCACGATGAACCGGTAGCAAAGGTAGCAAAAGACGCAATTGAGAAGCTAAAAGGCCAGCCTTCAAGAAAGGCAAAAAATAAGATAGTGGAATTAAAAAAAAACCCGGATTTAATAAAAGAAGAGATAAACAATCTTAAAAATAAGCTGAATATATTTAAGAAAGAAATAGCTTCAGAGGAAGAAGACCTATCCTCAAGCAAAGCTGAAATGAATCGTTTAAAAATGAATTTAAGCCCTTTCATGAAAAAAAAGCTAGATTCATATCAAAGAAACATAGATTCATTAGAAAAGAAATTATCTTCAAAAAGAAAAGAACTGTCTTCAAAGGTGGGGTGGGAGCTAAATTTAGATATAAAAGAAATAGATTTATTAGAAAGAGAGATTGTTTTTAAGAAAAAAGAGCTAGCTTCAGGTAGAGCAGAGCTAGCTTCAGGTAGAGCAGAGCTAGCCGAATCAGAAAAAGAAATAGAGAAGAGCGGGAAGAAAATAGACCTTCTTAAAAAAGAGCTAGTTTTCCTAGAAAAAAAGATTTCTTTTTTTGAAAAAAACGGCAATTTAAATATAAAAATGCTACATTTAATTAAGAGAGAGTTCTCTTTGTTTCGAAGAGAGATAAATTTATTGAAAGAAGAGGAATAAAGATAGTTGGGCAGGGCTAACAAACCGCAGTTATCTAGAATGTGGAGCGATCTACTGATCATGATTAAAGCAGCGGGTTGCGGCCTTTGCCCTCATCTGCAAGGAAAAACTTGGAGCGGTGGCTGTGTGGCAAAAGTCCGACTTGATTGAAGTGCGCTCGGTATAATTCTATCATAATTCTCTTGATTGTGAATATTTATATAATAAAATAAGAGAAAAACTTTTCGTATTTTACTATGAGACTAGATTTTCTTGGATTTGATGTTAACCCT
>CAYTIT010000042.1:0-9058 GCA_964437975.1 uncultured bacterium | reverse complement strand
TCTAATATAAAAAATTGTAATATTGAGGTTGAATCATTTTCAGCTAATGAAATTACAGAAATAAACGACAGTAAACTGAAAGTTCAAGGCGGTTTTAATGTACAAGAATTAATATTGAATAACGAAAGAAAAAAAGAAGAGGGTGAATTTGATATAGAAGTTGGAGGAGAGTGCAATATATACAATTTCAACATCAATAAAAGTAAGGTAAAAACTGCCAAAAATTTTACTGTTTTGAATGATTCTATAATAAAAGAAAGTGAATTAAAAGTTGCAAAAGATCTTTCAATAGGTGGGAATGTTTACATAAATAATAGCAATCTGTCTATGATAAAATTTAAATCTCATGACGTTTATATAATAGAAAGTAAACTGAAAGCTCAAGGAGATTTTGAAGGAGAAAAATTAACATTGAAGAACAAAAGCAAAAAAGAAGAGGGTGAATTTGATATAGAAGTTGGGGGAAAGTTTAATCTATACAACTTCAACATCGATAAAGGTAAGGTAAAATCTGCCAAAAATTTAATTACTTTGGATAATTCTGAAATAAAAGAAGGTGAATTAAAAGCTAAAGAAGATATTTCAATAGATGGCGATATATTAATCGATAATAGCACTTTAGAAGCTAACACAAGTTTTAAATCGGGACATTTAAGTCTAGTTAACGGTAGCCGTTTGGCTGTTGAGGAAACAGCTACTGTCACGAGGATGGTGGTTGGAGAGGGATCTACGTATCATATTAAGGGAGCATTTAACCGGGATAACATGAATGAGGGTTCAAATATGAACGCAAACGGTCAAAATGGAGCCAACGAAGGGCTGTTTCGCTTGTTTGAAGAGGTCATTATTTCTTAATCCTAACGAAGAACCGTTCGTTTGATCCCCACAATGAGGGTAGCGGGGTTTCCCTCCAACGGCGCGCGAAAAGCTTGCTTTGTCGAGAAGGACTCGGCAAGCTAGCTAAAGCTTATGCCACTCTCAATTTTCCCGTGCATGGTTGGCCAACTTGCTCAGAGGTTACACAGCACGTAGGCTGAAAGAAAAATTTCCTGTTTTGAAACAAGAAGTGCGGAAGAAATAGCCTTTGGACTTCAGCTTACTATGTTGGAACTGTAGGCCGGGTTGCGTTAGAAACAGGCATATGTGTTACATGGCTCAGTGTCAAGGGCAATAGGGCGCACTTTCATCCCGATCCCTTAAAAACGGGGAAGGGAACTCCCGTGGATCTTTTTATAACTATCTCATCTGTTTTTGATCTATTGCATAAGCGCTGCTGCGCGCACCGTCAAACAATCTGGGGCGCTGGCTGTGGCACACTTCCCGCTCCTTGAATCACACTCGGTATCGATCATCATCATTCAAGCATCGAAAAGTATCTCGCGTGGAGGTGTTTTCTAAGAGGAAGTGCAGCGCGATTTTTCCATCTGTGTTATACAAGTTTTTTTACCCCCTATCTCGCTGCATTAAGGATCTACCGCTTCTCGCATCCTAGCCGGTCGATCCACCTCAGCAAGCTAACCTCGGAGGCGCTGTTTTATGTCCGGTCTGTTATCCAAGGGAGTTGTTCTGATGGCGCTGTTTGCGCTGCCCCTTTTTAGTGGAACGTGGACACTAACGACTGGTGGAATGTGGAATACGGGGGCCAACTGGAGTGACACCACAGTTCCTAATAATGCGGGTGCGCAGGCGATCTTTGATGATACCATCACAAGTACTGCCATGATTGATTTAACCGGGGGACCTTTTACAGTGGGGACGCTGCAAATCACAACCAACAACCATCCCGTGACGATTGGCATGATGAATACGCCGCAGTTGCAAATAGATGGGGGATCTGCAGCTGCCCAATTGGGGTTTTCGGGGGCAGTGGAACATGTCGTCGTCTCGAACCTCGTTTTTAACTCTGCTGTTTCGGTGAATCAAACAGCCACTCTTGGCACAATAAGTGGAAATATCACAGGGACAGGGGCGATAACCAACGTGGGCGGGCAAACGCTGGTTTTATCTGGGGCTAACAGTTTTTCAGGTGCTCTTGCTATCAACGCAGGGACGGTGCAATTCACCGGTCTTAATACAATCACGGGAATGACGACTGTGAATGCTGGAGGGATGCTGGAAACGACGGGATCGGGAAGTTTGGGAACACAAGCCCCTGTGACCTTAGCTGGTGGAAGTTTTACCGTCAACAGTGCGGGCCAAATAGGGACATTGAGTGGGACAACGGGATCGTTGATACTCGCCCAGGCGTTAGATGTGACGCAGGCGGGCGATGCGACACTGAGCACCCCGATAACAGGAATGGGCGATTTGACAAAGCAAGGATCCTCTTTGTTAACCCTTGCAGGAGATAACTCTGGGTGGATGGGAAATCTGATTCTTAGTGAAGGGACGTTGGCACTGTCAGATAATAATAGTATTGGCCAAACGGCTTCACTGACATTAGATGGTGGGGTGACGCTGCAGCTAGCACCTAATGCCAGTAGCGTTGTTTATAGCCAAGGAGTCACGATCAATGGAGCGGCAACCTTGGATACAAATGGCAGCGCCCTTGTCTTGTCAGGGGCGTTAACAGGGATGGACGCTATCACGAAAATAGGAACGGGTGGACTGAGCTTATTTGGAAATAACAATGGGTATAGTGGGAATTTTATTTTAAGTGATGGGCAACTCAGTGTGAATAACAACAATAGCGCAGGGACAGGGACGTTGACGTTAGAGCAGGGAAGTTTGATTGCTACGGCAACGATTGGGGGATTTGCGGCTGGGATTGACGCGACGGGCCCAGCTGCTATCAACGTCGGCGGGGGGCTTTCACTTACTTTGTTAGGAATGATTCAGGGAGGGGGCGTCTTGACAAAGACGGGGAGTGGGACGGTAGTTTTTGGCTCGGGCGTGGCAAATATGAATACCGGAGGGTGGATTGTTAATGCGGGGACGGTGGTTGTGAATAATAATGGAAGCTTGGGAACGGGAGATGTGACACTGCAAGGAGTGACACTGCAAACGGGAACTGGCGGCTTGATGGTCAACAACTCGCTTGTCCTTGTGACAAATAGTAACCTTATCGATACAGCAGGGGGAAGCCTGAATTTGAGTGGATCGATCAGTGGGCCAGGAGGATGGACGAAAACCGGCGCAAACACGTTAACCCTTTCGGGGGCGAATAGCTATTTCGGGCTGACGCAGCTAGCTGGGGGAACACTGGCTTTGGGCCATGTGAATAGTTTGGGGAATAGCCCGCAACTTGCACTTGCTGGAGGAACGCTGACGACGAATGTCCAAATTACCTTTGGCGGGCTTGTCACACTCAGCGGGCCAAATACGATCAATACGGCAGCGAATGACTTGGTGCTAACAAGTCTTGTGACAAGCTCAGGATCTGTTTTGACAAAGACAGGAGGACAACGGCTCGCTTTTTCCGGAAGGGCCTCACTGGGAGATCTTGTGATTAATGCGGGAACTGTCGAGTTTCTCGCCAATAGTGGCGCGCATTCAATTGGGAATTTATCTGGGGCAGGAGGCGACCTTGCGTTCAATAACACGGCGTTGACCATTAATCAAAGTGCAGGAGGGTCGTATGGGGGGAATGTCATGGGCTCTGGAACTCTTATCAAGAATGGGGGTGGGACGTTAAATTTAACAGGAACAGGGAGCACGTTGACCTCTTCTTTTCTCATCATCAATGGCGGTGAACTTTCTATTGCGACACAAGCGGTATTCCCGTTCACATTGTCGGGGTTAAGTGGCAGTGGAGGGACGATTCAACTCAATGGGAATGAGGTCGTTATCGACCAGAGTGTCAATACTATCTTTGCGGGCAACATTGAAGGGACAACAACACTGACTAAGGCAGGCGCGGGAACATTGACGCTTACCGGGGTAAGTGGACTTGTTGGAGATTTTGATGTGAATGGGGGAACGCTCGAAGTCAATGGTAGCTTAAATAACTCGGACATGACCGTCAATACTGGGGCAACATTGACGGGAACGGGCTCTGTTAGGATGTTGACACTAGCGAGTGGGGCAACCTTTTCTCCAGGCGATCCTACTGGAACGTTTACAGTGACAAACGATTATAGCCAAATGGCAGGAAGTCGTCTCGATATTGGTATTGAGACCCTTTCTTCTGACCAAGTGCGCGTTGGCGGTGAAGCGACACTAGCAGGAACACTTGACGTCACTGTGACGGGAAGTTGTTTTCTAGGGCAAATGGCAGATGTCTTGGTCGCCGATGGGGGGGTTGTTGCCGATGCTTTATGGGATACCATCAATGTACCTCCAGCCTGCGGGTTTATTGTGAATTTAATTGATGGCACAACTCCCGATGCGCAGATTGTTCGACTGATGGCGACGCAAACGGCGCTATTTATTGGTCAAACGATCGATCCTGGCAATCCAACAGCTGTTAAAGAGTATCTTGATTGTTTAAATGTAACGATTGCAAGCGATTTGGTTCCCGCGCTTGCAGCAGCAAGTGCCCTCAACGACCGCGAGCTGAACGAAGCGTTGAACCAGTATCATCCCGGGCTTTTTGGTGCTTTTGAGTTGGCGTCTCTTGATAGCCATGTCTTGATCACGACAATGCTCGCTCATCAGATGGAGATGCGGCCTGCGTGTAGAAGGAGAAGAAAGGGGCCAAACGAAGGAGAACAACGGGGGTGGATTGCGCCATTTGGCGACTTTACTTTTATCGAAGAGTACGAGCAGCTGCGCGGCTATGAGACGGCAAGTAGTGGTGTCCTTTTAGGGTATGATGTTGCGCTCCCTTTATGCGCGGTACTTGGGTGGAGCGTTGGGTATCACTACACCGACTTGAAATGGGACCAATCACTAGGTGAGGCTTCGGCTAATACCTTTCTCGGAGGGTTTTACCTTGGCTACAGCGGGCAGCACCTCTCTCTTGATGTCGAAGCGATCGGTGGTGAGAATTTTTACGATGTTAACCGGCGTATCAGCTACACGGGATTTCAGGCCGAGGCCCATAATAACCACCGCGGCTACTTTTTTACGCCGCGCGCTGGTGCTGCTTTGACTGTCTACCCTGGCAAAGAGCGGGTTCTACGCCTATTTGCAGCGGGGTATTACGACTACTTATACCAAGAAGATTACTCAGAAGGGGGAGCTGGAGGACTCAACTTAGCTGTGAAAAAAAGGGTTTCGCGCTTTGTAGAGACTGTGATTGGTCTTTGCTTTGCTGCAGATATGCAACTCGAAAGGGGGACACTTTATCTCTTTGGTTCGCCGACCTGGGTTCACAAAAGGCGCCTTGACAATGGGCAGTATCGGTCGAAATTTAGAGAAAGTCGGACAAGCCCGTGTCTTCTCGTTGTCGATACATTGACAAAGAGCAAAGATTTTGTCGGAGTGGATCTAGGCTTTTTTCACACTTTAGGTGTCATGACAACCTCGTTGGTTTACCACGGGCAGTTTAGCCACAACTACCGGGTTAACCAGATCGAAGGAAAGTGGCAATGGAGCTTTTAGCGAGTGGCAGCGCAAGGGGGTCATGTGGTCGACAGCTTCTCATGTGCGTACTGTGACAGATAAGTAAGCATTTTACCGGCATCTTTTAAAAAGAGGGTGAGTTTGTCAGGGCTAAGCTCTTTTTGGTCGAGGAGGGTAAGGTGGTAGAGGTGAAGCGCCATCTCTTTGGCGAGATCGGGCTTGCGCTCTTTTAACGCGTGGATTGCTTGGATCAGTGGGCTGTTTGTGTTGATCACAAGTGTTTTTTTGCCGGCGAAAGCCGTTTCTGTTTGTTGGCCCGAGAGTTCAAAGTAATCGCGTAAGCGGCGATTTTTTTCATCGAGCATCAAAAAGGCATGGACGTGATCACTAGCAAGGCTTTTTGGTTCAATGTCGGTCGTTTGTTCGGCCAGAAGGGCGCGCAAAGAATCGGCCATTTTGCCCGCTTCTGTTTTGCCCGCAGCGTCGAGAAGGGTTTTTTCCCGCCCGGCATCGAGAATGGCGGTGTCGATAGCGCCATCGAGGCGCTGGAATTGGAGCTCGGGTTGTTTCCCCTCCAAAAAGCTCATGAGGGGGGTGTCGAGGTGAGATGAGGTGAAAAGGACTTCGATTCCTTGCTTTTTATACATCTCAATAAGATGAGAATCTTTGCTTGCATCGTGGTGGTAAAAGATTTTGTTTTTCGCTTTTTCTTGGTTGCGCGTTAAGTAATCTTCGAGTGTGGTCCACTCTGTTGTTGAACTTTTCCAAAGTAAGCAGGTGCGCACTTTATCGTAAAATTTTTCGTCTTGGAGAATGCCGAGTTTCACGATGAGTTCGATGTTAGGCCAAAAACGGGTAAATTCTTCAAAAGAAGAAGAGTGGAGCGAGATCAGCTTATCGGCGATTTTTTTCGAGATATGGCTGCCAAGCTGGCGGATCGTCCGATCCATTTGTAGATTGCTGCGCGACACATTCAGAGGAAGGTCGGGGCTGTCGATCACGCCGCGCAAGACCATAAGGTGATCGGGGAGGAGGTCTTTGCAGTTATCAGAAACAAAAACGCGGTTGCAATAGAGGTGGACCGATTTATTTTGAGACGCAGGATCAAAAGAGCGGCCGAGTTTAGGGAAGTAGAGAATTCCCTTTAAACGGAACGGGTAGTCGACATTGAGGTGGATCCAGAAAATGGGGTCGGGATCTAGAGGGTAAAGAGCGCGGTAAAAGGTGCGGTATTGGTCGTCTGAGCAGTCAGCAGCGGGGTGTGTCCACAGGGCGTCTTGATCGTTGATCCGCTTTCCATTAAGGGTAATAGGGATGGGAAGAAAGCGACAGTGTTTGGTGAGAATCGCGCGTACTTGGGTTTCGTCTAAAAATTCCTCGCTCTCTTCGGCAATAGAGAGGGTGATGGTCGTTCCACGGTGGGTGCGCGTCCCTTTGTCTAAAAGGTAGGTAGAAGAACCATCGCACGACCAAAAAGCGGGCGTAGCATCTGGAAGGAAAGAGAGGGTATCAATCTCGACTTGAGAGCTCGCCATGAAAGCCGAGTAAAAGCCGAGGCCAAAGTGGCCGATGATTCCCTCGCTGGAATCACTTCCTTCTTGGTATTTTTTTACAAACTCTTCTGCTCCCGAAAAGGCGAGCTGAGCGATATATTTTTCGACCTCTTCTGCCGTCATTCCAATGCCGCTATCGGCAATCGAAAGGGTTTTCTTTTTTGCGTCGATGGTGATGTCAATCGAGTGACCTTCTTGGGAAGAAGGGGAAACCGTTTGCCCTTGACTGGCAAGAACATCGACTTTGTGAATCGCATCGCACGCGTTCGAAACGAGCTCGCGTAGGAAAATATCCTTATCGGTGTAGAGCCATTTTTTAATGATAGGGAGGATGTTTTCACTTTGAATGCTGAGTGTGCCTTCGCTCATAACGATCTACCTTAGGTTAAGCTTTTTTCTCATAGGACAACGAGGATGTGGGCTGGGCAAGACCTGTTTGGTGGTGGCTGCTATCTTTTGATCCTGGATCAAAAGAGTCATCGCCGATTGCCGTGAGGTTAAAAATGCCAGCTTTACTTAAAAGAATGCATAAAATGATGAGGGGAATGAGATAGCGGATGGCCGCGCGCCACGGATAGAACAAAAAGCGCCACTTGGAGCCGCGGCAAAATTCGTTGTACACCGAAGACTTAGCGGCAATATAGCCGATAAATAACGTTGTTAAAAGGCCGCCTATCGGAAGCATCCAGTCTGCTGTCAAATCGTTCATCGTATGCAGAAAATTTTTTCCATAAATGACTTCCCAAGTGGGGAATAACTTGCGAGAACCCGCTAGTGCTGAGGGGATAGCGAAGATAAAGGTGGCGCTTGATGCGATGATCACCGCTTTAGCGCGCGTCCATTTCCGTAGTTCAATGAGGTTAGAGACAATGACTTCAAATAAAGAGATCGACGAGGTCAGGGCAGTAAAGACAAAGAGGAGGAAGAAGATAGTTGACAAGATCAGGCTTCCCGGAAGTTTCGCAAAGAGAATCGGCATGATTTTAAAGACGAACCCTGCACCTTGGTCAGGGGAAAGATTGTAAGAAAAAGCGATGGGGAACATCATAAACGCGGCCACCATCGACACAAACAAGGTCATCACCGTGACAATCCCTGTTGTCTTGAGTAGGTTCTCTTCGGGCTTGAGGTAGCTTCCATACGTGACGATGATCCCCATTCCCGCGCTGAGCGAAAAGAAGGCCATCCCAAGAGCGCTCAAAATCGTATTACCGCTGAGTTGATTCCAGCGCGGCTCGAACATAAAGCGGAACGCTTGTGCAAACCCTGGGAGGGTGCAAGAGTAGAGGGTCAAGGCAATCAACATCGCGAAGAGAGCAGGTGTGAGAATGCGGCTCCAGTACTCGATCCCTTTTCTGATGCCGCTGTAGACAATGCCGACGTTAAGTAAAATAAATAAAAAGAGCCAAAAAAGAGTAAAGCCGGGCGACGATTCGACAATATCAAAAATAACATTGATTTGTGCATCGGTTTTCCCGACATAAAATTGGTTCAGTGACATGAAGGTGTAGTTCAGACACCACCCAGAGATGACGCAGTAAAAGGAGAGGATAATAAAGCAGGTCAGGAGATTGAAATAGCCAACCATTTTCCAGCTGCTCTCTTTTTTTGAGAGCTTTTCATAAGCAAAAATAGGGCTTGCCTGTGTTTTCCGTCCGATGATGAGTTCGGCGATAAAGACCGGGGCTGCGAGAAAAAGAGTAAAGAGAATATAGAGAAGGACAAACGCGCCGCCGCCGTTGGCTCCAGCAGTGTAGGGGAAGCGCCATAAACTTCCAAGGCCAATTGCCGATCCGGCAGCAGCCATGATAAAGCCGAGCTGCGATGCCCAGTGCTCGCGAGGTGATTTCATAAACTCTCCAGCGTAAAACCTCTTTTATACGTGAATCATTCATTTGAAGCAAGGCAAGAAAAAGAGTTGATTTCAATCAAAAATTATCTCAATTAAAAAATAGGCAATTAGAGGATGTTTTGATTACAATCGCGCTTGCTATCGCTTTTTTTGTCGCTGTTGGCCTTGTTCTCAGTGGGTTGATTTTGCTCGTTAAAGAGCGCATTCT
>CAYTIT010000041.1:0-9089 GCA_964437975.1 uncultured bacterium | reverse complement strand
CCTCTCATCCCTCACCTGAAGAAGAGACGATTTTTCCGGCGAATTTCGATGAAAGGGAGATGATGGCACAGACAACAACCCAGTTTCGGGTCCTTTGGGAACTTTTGTCGCCTCGAATGTTTTCCTATTGAGTCCCTTCAAGAGTAGCATTTTGCAGCCAGGTGTCAGCTCTGTTCCCCCGTCAACGATTCCCTCTGGCAAAAAAATGACAACTTTTTTATGATTTATGCCGTAGCCTCTCTGTATAAATCCGTTAGAGAACCTTAGGCTAAGCATGATGCCACCTGCCACGCAGTCCCTTTCTTGTGTAGATGTTAATGCCCAAGATGGCTTTTACGATGAACAATCTGCATTTTTTGAAAATGTGCAAAAAGCATCGCGACTTGTCTTCCCTATCTTTTACACCCTCGGAGCGTACTTACGCGACTGTTTTTATCTTTGCCTAAACGGTGCTCTGTCAGAGCGCCTGAAAGCAGATGTCGAGTTTAGCGCGCTGTTTGCCAAAGCGTTTTTTACTGCCGATCAAACTGCATTCCAGCCTGTTGATACCTTTCCTTGTTTCAATGAGGTACGCAACATGTTCGATGTCACTTCTTGCCCAGTAGAAGTTAAGTGTAGCGATATGACGTACCGCTTTAATATCCAAGTCATCGAGTCCAAAGTTGCCGTGAATGGCACCAAACTACGCCTTTTTTTGTTTAGCTTTTACGGAAATGAGCAGTGTCAGAAAAATCAAAAATGGGAACCGTGGACGCCAGCGACGATGGCCGAACTTGAAGTTGGCCCTACGCTCGTTCTCAAAGCGCTGAAACGAGAGGGAATTGTTATCGACTTGTTACACGCTTTTTCTATCGGGGGAATTGCAATTGAAGGGTTTAAGTTTTTAGGAGAAGATCCCGACCAGATCCTTCCTAGTCAAATGATTTTTGACCGCATCATAACATCAAGCTATAAAGTTGCCGCTCAATGCTATCCATGGATGTCGAAAGTTTTATCTTGTCTTGCTTGGCTAGCTAACTGGCATGTGGATACTGAGCAGGCCATTCAACAACTGGCACCAAGCTGGAAGGGAAAAGAAATCATCGAAATTACTGCCAAGTACGACCGTTTCTTTTCAGGAAAGGCTCGTCATGATCCATCTTTTCACCAACATGTGCGCTCGCAGGGAATCAAGGTGCGCACGTATGCCATGTATGCGCCTCCTTTTTCGGAACCCGAGCAGCACGCCTTGTCTTGGCACAATATTCTACACAATCCAGCTGCTAAATCTGAAGATTTTTTTAAGATGGAAATGTTACAGTCTCTTTCCAGTGTCATGATCGATAAGGTGTATACCAGCAAAACCCACAAAAGGTCGAAGACCAAGCCCAAAAATTGCTTGATCATCGGAGGCAATACCCAAGATCAACATTCGATGCTTCTTAGCACGTATGTCAACATCTTAGCTCCCTTTTGTCGAAAGTATTGGGACGAAATAGAACAACGTGAAAACCAACGGCTCGAGGCTTCCTGACTCATCCCACGACCTTGTATTCTTACACTTTTTCAGCGAATGGTTGTAAAAATTTTAGATAAATGATGGGGGTGGGTTTTAAACAATGATTTATCAATAAGCCGCCACATGCCGCAAGCAGCCTACCTCCCCCCCTTAATACCGGCTTTCGTAATCGCCAGCGATATAGTCAAGGGTTTGTTGATAGCTGTAGACATCGAGGTCGACCCAGCGGAAAACGGGCTCTTTCCGAAACCACGTAAATTGCCGTTTTGCATAGCGGCGGGTCGCTTTTTTGAACTCCCACACACATTGTTCCCAATCGCTATCTTGACGCGGCGAGCGTAAAAAATGCAAACACTGGCGGTAGCCGACGGCTTGACAAGCTGACATGTTGCTTTCAAGTCCCTCCTTGATAAGGTCTTCGACTTCACCAACAAGCCCACGGGCAATCATTTCATCGCACCGCATTTCAATCCGTGGAAATAAGATCGATTTGGGGAAATAAACAAACCAACAGCGACAATCCCAACCAGCCGCTAGAGAGGCTTGTTGATTGGACGCAAAATCGGTCACTTTTTTCCCGCTCAACATCATCACCTCTAAGGCCCGTACAACTTTATGCCGGTCAGAGGGGCTGATTGTTTCAGCATACTTTGGATCGCATTGACGCACTTTTGCATAAAGCGCTTCGATTCCAAACTTATCGGCGTCGGCTTCTAATTGCTTCCTCACCTCTTTGTCGGCCGGCGGTCCAGTTGGAGGCCCTAAAAGGAGCGCTCGGACATAAAACCCCGTCCCTCCCACGACGATAGGGACATGACCGCGCGCTAAGCTTCCCTGAATAGCTTCTGTTGCCATCTCGTAAAAACGGACGACATTAAAGGCATCGGTTAAAGAGCAAACGTCAATCAGATGGTGGGGAATTTCACGACGTAGTTCTTGCGAGACTTTTGCCGTCCCAATATCGAGCCCGCGATACACTTGAACCGAATCAGCCGAAATGATTTCCCCCCCTAACATCCTCGCTAGCTCGATAGCCAACCGACTTTTGCCAGCAGCTGTCGGCCCTGTGATAAAAATCACCCTTTGGGCGCGACGCTTGTCTTTATGGTGAGTCATCACAGGATGAGGAAGGAGAGAAGATCCCCCTTGTTGAACACTTTCCATAGCACGCGGTTAATCGCTAAACGCAGCGAGTGCTTCCTTTTCTGTTGCGTAAATCTCGAGAATGCGGTCAAAGCCGGCCATCTTAATAATCTCCATGACATCGCGGCGGATTGCACATAATTTAAAGCCCCCTTGAGATGATAGTCTCTTGGCCATGGCAAGCAACAATCGAATGCCCGCACTACTCAAATAGTCGATTTTGGCAAAGTCGAGAATGACCTTATCGCTGCCTCCACTGACGAGCTCATTGAGCTTTAATTCGAGTTTAGGGGTATTTGCCGCATCTAGTCGCCCTTTGATATGGACAAGGTGCTTTCCCTTCTTCTCTTCGATTTGGATTCCTAACCCAACTGACATAATGCTTGCGCCTCCATGATAGACTGATCGCGAATGCAAAATCAATGTGACAAAAGAAAAACCAGCTCTTTTTTCACCTGTCAGATTGATTTGCCAAGGGCGATTGGTCCACACAGTCCGTGTTGTTAACATCTTCTCCCACTGAAAGGAAGCAGATGCGCAAGATGAACAACCATCCTACGAATAGGTTTGCACTAGCTACTCCCTACAGGTTCTTGTTTCAACGCCTCCGGATTCACACGATCTCTATAAGCGTTACTTCCCGCATGCCCTTTCGGTTAGGTCTTTAGATAAGTTTAATTTAAAGCATCCCCACTTTTTCACGAAGGGATATTTTTTGCCTCTCATCCCTCATCTGAAAAAGGGGGGAGTCCGACAAATTTTGATAACGCAAACTGAAAAAAAAAGTGAAGAGAATCCAGTTGAGCAGCTTGCGAAAAAAATTTTTTCGTGGCATGGAGTGAAATGCTGCTCTCGACCTTATTTTTTGGAGGTTGAGTGAAAAGTTTTGAAGGATTTTTGGCAGAGGGCAATGACACAACACTCTCCTTATGCAAGCAGCCCCCAATGAAGTATCATGAGGTCTTATGACAGAGCCCCCTCCATCCCCCCCTATCCCCCCTATTTCCCCTAACGCCGACCACAGCTTTAACAACTCAAATAACCCCCAGCTCCCACTAGGTAACCGCTTGTATCAGGCAGCTGCCTCGTTTTATGCGTGGTATCAATGGAATAGAAAAGTGCACGATGCAGAAGAAGGTTTTCACCACCTTCAGGTCATGATGCAAATTGGAGCAAAAAGAGCTTTAAGTCTTGAAGAAGAGGAAGAGGCCGTTAAGCAAATCAAAGCGCTACGCGAAGATTTAAATACTGTCGCCAAAACAATCGATCAAATTCCGACAGAACTCAACCGCATTCTCGACGAGCTCACCGAAGCCAACCCAAAAAGTCGGGTGATTCACCATGCAACCGAACTCGAAATGCGCCTCAACCTTCACCAAGATGATGAAAGCTATCACAAGTTAGAAGCCTTGATAGAAAAAATATTGGTGGGATCGACAAAAATGGAAGCCGAAGAGATCAGCCGCCAACTCCGCGCTTGTCTTGCCTTGCCCACGCCTACTGCCATCCAAGAAACCTTGATGAACTATCTTAATACTCTGTTGCACAAGCGGGGTTAAACCATGTCGGCGCGACAGCCTTGATCAGCGCCAAGCTTTCAAGGCGCAAATCAAAGATCACTTGCCCCTCTGGCCACGACCGGTGCAAGCGGCGGTATTTTTGAAGCTCGACGCGGTACGCCCTCGGGGTAAGCCGTAAGTAATGGCAAAAACAGTTGTCTTTTTTGAGCGTCACGACAACTTCAGCGCGCCCAAAAGAGGGAAAGAATGCCCTTGAAACATCGATAGCAACATCTGTAGAAAAAGACCACCCAAGAGCACGTAAAGCACGTAAAACAGCAAATGCCAAATCGATTTTCTCTCCCTTTAACGGAGTATGTGGAAAGGCGCTCAGTCCAAGATAGAAAGTCGGCAACCGTTTTGGCGTGAAAAAAGGAAAACAGGGAAAACAATGCCCCTCAACATCAAGAGCACGATTGGAAAAGTCACCGAGAAAAGCAACCGGACTCCGCAATGTATAGTCAATGAGAAGCGTGTTGTTTTGCTCGATACGCAACTCGACCTTTTTCATGACAGGGTGCGCTGCCAAGTGCTTCTTTTTTGCTTGAACTAAACGGGGTGAAAGTGCACTTAGATCCTCTTGAGACCACTCGAGCAAAGAGAAAAGAGTATGAGGAGAAAGGGCCTCTTTTTTTGGCCCTGTTTGTGCAATGTAGAGACAGTTGACCGACCGTTTTAAAGCTTGTTGACTGCGATGGATAGAAAGGGAAGTACCGACCACAACACCCAAAACATGACATCAGGTCATCACGAATGTGCAACTGATTGCTTTTTTTTTCACCTTCCTCCTGATGCAAGAAAAATCACCTGCTTTAGGGGGCAAAGCAACGTGATTAAAACTTTTCGCACCACTCTACCTACCCTCTGCCTCTTTTGAGGCGTTCCTTACCTTAACTTGGCCAAAAGGTGATCGCTTATTCGCGTAATCCCCCCAGCACCTAAAGTGACAACGCAATCGGATCGCCGCACCCTAGCCACGAGATGTGGCATCAACTCTTGTGTTGGAACATACACACGCTCTTTTTGGCCCGCTTGGCAAAAGGCGCTTTGCAGACTTTCCCCCGTTGCAAGCAAGCAAGGGGTCTCACCGGCACTATATACATCGGTGATGAGCACAATATCTGCTTGTTTTAAAGCGGCGATAAAAGCTGAGCCTAACTGCTGCACGCGACTAAACCGGTGCGGCTCCCATACAACGATGAGGCGGCGGCTCGGGTGCAGCTCTTTTAATGTCGCAACAACCTTGCCAACAGCAGTTGGATGGTGTGCATAGTCGTCATAGACAAGGACTCCTGCGGCCTCTCCTTTTTTCTCAAGCCGCCTTGCCACACCGCGAAAGGAAGAAAAGGCTTGTTGAATCACCTGATCGCTTATATGGAGTTTTCTTGCTAGGCCGATCACAGGGAGCGCATTCAAAGCTTGGTGTTTTCCTCTCAACGGCAACACAAAAGAAGTCGCGGGGCGCTGTGGCGCTACGACGGTAAAGGTAAGTTCTCGGTCACATTGCTCAACTGCGCGCAGCTGCAACTGCGCGTGAGAAGAAATCCCATAACTCACACCAGGTGGGCGTAGTCTTTTGAGATGCGGGTCATCGATGCACCAAAAACACCATTCAGGTCCGTCAATGTGGCGAATGAAGGTTTGAAATCCCGCACGCAGCTTCTTTTCTGTTTTCCAATAATCAAAATGATCGTTATCAATATTTGTCACGATAGCGCCAAAAGGGCGATAACAAAGAAAGGACCCGTCGCTTTCATCGGCTTCAGCAATAAACAAGTCGCCTGTTCCATGTTGGCCATGGCGCGGGAGCGAAGGCGAGTTCCCCCCCAAAACAAACGAGGGGGCACGTCCTCCAACAAGCAAGGTATGGGCAAGAAGGGCTGTCGTACTCGTCTTTCCATGGCTTCCAGCAACAAGAAGAGGCATTTGACTGCCAAACAGCTGGGCAAGTAATTCAGAGCGATGCAAAAGCGGGTGCCCCTCTTTTTTTGCCGCTTGCCGACTCGGATGACTTGGCGCAATAGCTGTGCTGTAAACAAGGGTTTTTCCCGACCCAAGCGGGGCATCATTGCCGATGACAACCGCCGCCCCGCGCGCGCGCAGATCTTGCGTCGCTGCGCTTTCATGTCGATCTAATCCAGAAACAGGGTAGCCGCGATCGAGCAAAAGGTGAGCTAAAGCGCTCATCCCAATCCCTCCAATCCCAAGCAGATGATATCCCTTGCGATTCATTTTTTTCTCTTTGCCAAATCTCCCAGGGCCGCTAAAACAACTTGAGCAAGGTCCTCTTTTTGCGTGCGCCTTTTATAGGTTTCAAGCGAAGATTTCATCTCGCGTAATTTTTTACATTGATCTTTGTGTAGATCGCGAATCATCGCGACAAGGCGTTCTGGCAAACAATCAGCTTCGACCAATTCAAGAGCGCCCCCTATTTCCTCTTCGACAAAGGCCGCGTTAATCGATTGGTGATTATCCGTGCCATGGGGAAAAGGGATAAAAATTCCGGGAACTTCAAACTCAATATGTTCGGCTAATGTCGCCGAGCCAGCACGCGAAATACTCAAATCAGCGGCTGTCCATGCGAGATCCATCCGCGTTTCAAAAGCCTTGACACAAGCGACGACCTCATGGCGTTGATAAACATCTTTGAGCTTTTGTGCCCGCGGGGTACTTCCAACAAAATGGATCACTTGAAAGTCGATCCCTTTTTGCTTGAGGAGATCAATCGCCCCACAAACAAGGCAGTTAATCGGTTGCGCACCTTGCGATCCACCAAAAACAAGGAGTGTAAACCGCTCTTGGTCTAGCCCAAAGTAGTTTCTCGCCGCCGCTCGCGTTTCCCCTTTACGCCGCTGCAAAAGTGGCATATTAACGCACACTGTTTTCCCTTTAAGGCGCTGCTGGGAAACGAAAAACTGCACTGCTGAGAGGCTCGCCCACCGTGAGCAAAATCGGTTCACACGCCCAGGCAAAACGTTAGATTCAAAAAGGATAATAGGAATCCTTTTTAACTTCGCTGCTATGAGTGTTGGAAGTGAGTAAAAACTCCCAAACCCCACCACCACATCGGGGGGGAAAGCGCGGAAAAAAGACAAAGCCTGCCATACCCCTTTTTGCAATAAAAAGAGCGCCCGGAAGACCCGCCACCCCGACTTTGTTGAAAAGGTTGCACTGGCGACATCTTTTGAATAAAATTCTTGGCGATGAAAGTAGGGGTTACGACTCAAGTTCGCCCCCAAAAATACAATATCAACAGCACGCCCACACTGTCTGAGATCAGCAGCAAGTCCTTGCGCCGGAAAGAGGTGTCCCCCCGTTCCTCCGGTTGCAATCACCACTTTGAGCTCACTATTTTCCTCTGTCATGGTCCATACTCCACAAGTGGTTTGAGCCGAAATTTCCAAGGGGCTCTCTTTTAAGCCCACGAGCAGTAGGTAAACGTTGACCGATACTCATGATTAAAGCCACAATGATTGTGTTAGCAAGTAAAGAAGAGCCCCCTTGGCTAAAAAATGGCAAGTTAATCCCTTTGCTCGGCAAAAGCCCTGAGACAACACCTAAATTCAAGAAAGCTTGAAAGGCTACCAGAAATGTTAAAATAGCTGCTAGGTAAAATCCACGCTGGTCGGGCGCGCGAAGGGCGATAGCAAAGCCACTCCAGGCCATTACCAGGTAGAGGGCAACTAAAAAAACAATGCCAACAAAGCCAAGTTCTTCCGCGTAAATCGCTGCGATGTAATCGCTGCGTGCTTCAGGTAGGTAATTGAGCTTTTGCAAACTTTTTCCAATCCCCACTCCCGTCAACCCACCTGATCCCGCAGCAATTTTTGCTTGATAGGGTTGATGACCTTTACCCAACCGGTCCAGTTCAGGGTGTAAATAAATGTTGATTCTTCCACGGACGTGTGGCATTTGCAGCGCCACTGTCGCGGCAACAATCCCAAAGCAACAGGCGGGAAGGAGCCAATAAATCCAGCGAATACGGCACAAAAAACAGAGTGCGATCAGCACGCAAAAAAGCATCACAGCTGTCCCCGTGTCAGGTTCGAGTAAAATCAATACGACGGGAAGCGCAACAACACTCGCTAAGCGCAGAAACCGGGGCCACGTCATGGTGTCGATTTTTTCTAACCTCTGGATGCAGTAAAGAGGTAGAATAATTTTCATCATCTCAGAGGGGTGGAACGAAAGTGGTCCGCACCCAATCCACCGATGGGCGCCATTGATTTTTTGCCCGATGCCGGGAACAAAAACCAAAACAAGTAAAACAAGCCCTCCGTAAAAAGCGTAGCGGCTCCAGGAAAAGACGCGGCGATAACCAAAAAACCATACTGTCAACCCGCCTATCACGCTGATGCATCCCGATAGTATTTGCCGCACCAAGGCATAGTGAGTCCCGATCGCCAAACGGCGATCAAGGACCTCAGCTGAGGTCGTATTAAACACCATCACAAGCCCAAGGGCAAATAAAAGGGCAACAGACGATAAAAAGAAAAAAGCGCTGGCCCGCATAAATCCTCAATCTCTCCCCTACTCTTACTCTGCAATGCGCAGCGACTGCCCTGGGCGAAGTTTTTTTGCTTCTTCTTCTGTCAGCTGATTGAGTCGAAGAAGTTCTTCGACTTTGATATGATGGCGTTTTGCGATCAACCACGGATTCTCTCCTTCTTGAACGACGTGATACTTTTCAGCAAGGGCCTTGGGCTGTGGGCGCCCTTGGGCTGTTTTTCGAGGGCGTTCGGCGGGAATGGTGAGCTCTTGGCCGATTTGCAGCCGCGTCGTTTTGAGGTGGTTTTCACGCAAAATAGCGTCGACGGTGACGCCGTGGTGTTTCGCAATTTTTTCGAGGACATCTCCTTTTTTCACGATAAACGTCCGTTTGATCTTTT
>CAYTIT010000040.1:0-9103 GCA_964437975.1 uncultured bacterium | reverse complement strand
AACGCTTTGTCTAAATCTCGAAGCTTTTGCTGCAAAGCTTGTGAAGGGGCTTCTTTCAAAAATCCATCCTCTTCTGACTTCTTCCACAGGGTGAGCCAAAAGCTCATCTCTTGATACCAGATGAGGTTTTGTCTGTTTTCTAATCGAGACAGATTAAGGGCAAGTATCTTGTTCCACAGAAACCGCCCAGCTCCTGCATGGTTTGCGAGCTTTGCTTTGACTTCAGCACTCGGCTTTAGGCGGAACAAATACCCTTTGCGTAATATCTTCTTCATGCCTAATATGTATAGGCAAATTTAATTGACCTGTCAATCAATGAAGCAGCCTATATCGGTAGGAGATGATGGCAAAGGCAACAACCCGCTTCTTGGATTGTGCGCGGCATAGATACAATTACAATCTATATATAAAAAGGAGGCCAATATGCCAGTAGACAAGATAAGCAGTCCTAACCATATATCTTCCGATGAAACCAACCTTTTCAGTGAGGAAGAAAGACAGTGTATTCGGTTTAACCTCGAATCCAAAACCCGTCCTATTGTTCATGCACTACTCACTCATATGACCCCGATTGACGACAAAACAACACACATGACGCTCAGTGATGGATCGAGTTGGGATGTTCATGCATTACTCACTCATATGACGCTCAGTGATAGATCGAGTTGGGATGTTCAGCACCCCGCTTCTAAGACCTTATTGAAAGTATGGAAAAAGGGAGATGAGATCAGAATCAACAGACTACGAGGAATCCAGCGCCCACTAGGAAAAAAAGATGTCTTTTTGTTGCGGAGCACATCAGATGACACGTTGGCAGTTGCAACCCTCAATGATAAGACCGACGCCTTAAAAAAGTTGGCAGTTGTCGTTGACAAAGTGGCAGTAGATGGTTCCCTGGTCGTCACAAAAAACCATGGTAGCTTCAGTATCGGCTATATCGATTCGTTTACAACAGAGCGTTGGGAAAAAGGGCGCCCCCTGATCATCAATAAAAGTTTTTACAGAGGCGACTACCCTTACTACCTCATGCTCGATCCCGAAACAAAACAATCATTTTGGGTATCGAGAATTGAATACAAAGGTTAGCCTTGCCTTCTTTTTCGGGGAACGCTCCTCTTCTCTAGTTGAGGTCCAGAATCAGTCGAAAAAAAGGCCAACTAAATAATTTAAGCGAACTCGTAAACGATTAATTTGCAAAAGATCTCTTTTTCGCGTATGATTAGGTGGAGCAAGTAAAGGACTTTATTCTTTTTGAAAACAACCTCCAAAACAAAACCACCTAAGAAAAAAAGGCGTCGCTCTTTGCCATCGCCTGTGACGGGAACGATTCGCGTCCACCCAAAGGGCTTTGCTTTTGTCTCTCCAGACGATGCAGAGTCCTATCCTCAAGATATTTTTATCCCCAAACATCTCAAAGGGAATGCTGTTGACGGCGATCGAGTCGCGGTCGCTTTGCGGCGAGCCCGCCGCCCTCAAAAAGGTCCCGAGGGCACTGTTAAAATGATTATTAAGCGGGGGAAAAAAGAGGTGGTTGGCATCATTTGGCTACTCAACCCCCAAGGAAACTACATCCTCTACCTTCCCTCTTTGGGCGCAGACTATGTGGTTTCTATCAAAAAAACAGCCACGATGCCCCACTACAAGTTTGGCGACCGCCTCCTCCTTGTTATAAAAAAATGGGGCTCAGGAAAACGCTCTCTAGAGTGCGAAATCATCAGAAAAATTGGCTCAGTTTCCGAGCCAAACTCAGATCTAGAAATGGTGGCCCTCGATTTTCAAATCCGCACCCAGCTTCCCCACCAGGTCATGTACGAAGCGCAGTCTTTCGCGTCGACAGTACGCCCTTCTGACTTGAGGGGACGGCGCGATCTCACTTCTCTTGAAACAGTGACTATTGACCCTAACACGGCAAAAGACTTTGACGATGCGCTCTCTTTAACACAAGACGAGCAAGGACGGTATCATCTCGGGATTCACATCGCCGATGTGACTCACTATGTCAAAGCGAGATCGGCTATCGACTCCGAAGCTAAAAAGCGCTGCAATTCCGTATACTTTCCTGGTCAATGCATTCCGATGCTGCCCGAATCTCTTTCTAACCACTTGTGCAGTCTCGTCGAAAACGAAACCCGCCTCACCGTTTCTGTTCTCACCACACTCGACAGTGAGGGAAATATCCTCGATTATGAACTCGTTCGAGGCTATATTCGGAGCCGAAAACGGTTCACCTACGCCGAGGCAAAAAGCATTCTTGATGAAAAAGCACCCAGCCCTCACTTACCGCTACTCAAAAGAATGCAACAGCTATGTCTTCTTCTCAAGGCCAAGCGCACGGCGCGCGGTTCGGTTGATTTCGCACTTCCCGAAACCGTTGTTCTCGTCGACAAAGAGGGCGCTCCTTATAACTACTCTATTATCGACTACGATATTACCCATCAAATGGTCGAAGAGTTCATGTTAACAGCTAATGCGATCGTAGCGACGCACTGCGCTGAAAAAAATATTCCAGGTATTTTTCGCGTTCACGAAGCTCCCGACCCCGAAACTCTCCAAGATTTTTACAGCTTTGCACGCGCGCTCGGTTTTTCTCTTCCCGCAAAGCCCACACCAGCAGATCTCCAACGGCTGTTTGCGCAAGCAAAGACCACTCCCTATGCAGCACAACTCGCGGTCGGTTATATCCGAAGTATGAAGCTTGCGATCTATTCCCATACTAATAGTGGCCACTACGGCTTAGCCCTTCCCTATTACTGCCACTTTACCAGTCCTATTCGCCGCTATAGCGATTTGATCATTCACCGCCTCCTCTTCTCAAACAAAGCGAGCGGTGATCTTGCCGCTATTGCGCGCACCTGTTCAGAAAAAGAGCGCACTGCTTCCAAGGCCGAAATTGCTGTCATTAACTTAAAAAAGCTGCGCTGGCTCAAAGCTGATAGCGACAACCAGACTCATCCGACCTACCATGCAACAATTACCAAAGTCAAACCCTTTGGCTTCTATTTTGACGTCGCTCCCCTTTCTATAGAGGGCTTTCTCCATATTTCCGAGTTTGCCGACGATGATTACGACTACCATCACCACGTGCAGGCATTAATTGGCGACCGGACAGGTCGCTCATTTAAATTAGGACAATCACTCACTGTGTGCCCAGCCGGCATCGACTTGATAACACTAACAACTTCATGGACGTTGATCTCCAAGTAAAACGTGCGGTCTTGCCTCTTTCTTTTTATCGCCGAGCTGACGTGACAGCTATAGCGCGCGACCTCCTCGGCAAGTGTCTTCTCACGCGCATTGGCAACGCTTTAACTGGCGGTTATATCATTGAAACAGAAGGTTACGGCGGCGTTGACGACAAGGCCTGCCACGCCTATAACGGCCGGCGCACCAAGCGCACTGAAGTGATGTTTGATCCCGGCGGTGTGGCCTATATCTATCTTTGTTACGGGATTCACTCTCTTTTTAATGTTGTCACCTATCAGCGAGATCAACCCTATGCCGTTTTGATCCGCGCCCTCTCTCCTACCATTGGCTTAAAGACGATGTTGCAACGACGACGCAAAAAAAACCTCTCTGCTACGTTGACAAGCGGCCCTGGAACAGTCACTCAAGCTCTTGGAATGACGACCGCTCATACAGGCTACT
The DNA here is from genome assembly GCA_964437975.1 of uncultured bacterium. Classification (GTDB taxonomy): domain Bacteria; phylum Chlamydiota; class Chlamydiia; order Chlamydiales; family Simkaniaceae; genus JBCCHO01. The sequence goes on along the minus strand of CAYTIT010000040.1, from coordinate 5,458 downwards.
CTCTTTTAGGCCCTACTTTGTGGATCGAAGATCTCAACATATCGATTCCAGACAGCGCGATCATTGCCTCACCTCGGATTGGAGTCGGTTACGCTGAAGAAGATGCTTTGCGCCCTTGGAGATTTCGCCTTGACCCTTCGTATGCCTCCCTTGCTGCTCGCAAGCACGATCGATGCACTGTCTAAAGCTTACCTCTGCCCAAAACCCTTGCTATAAAAAGGGGTTTTTTCTAATACAAAAGAAAAATGTGTTTCTTCTAGACCGGGCAAAAAAGCAACAACCCGCCTCTTGGATTACGATCGGTCTAGACTGCGTAAGGATAGTTATGAACAGCAAACAAAGATTTTACTCTCTCCATTCAAAAAACAAAGCGAGCCTTTATACCGCTATTTTTGTTTTTTTTATTGATACGTTCGGTTGGGCTGTTGTCTTTCCTTTATTTGCACCTCTTGTGTTAGACCCAACTTACGGCATGCTCAGCCCTGGCACGAGCCCAACCATGCAAAATTTTGCCATCGCAGCAATATTTTCCGCTTACCCTTTAACGCAGTTTTTCGGCGCGCCTTTTTTCGGCGATGTCGCCGATCGCCTCGGCCGCAAAAAAGCCTTTCTCATCGCCCTTAGCGGAGTGGCGGCCGGCTATTTCTTTTCCGCTTTTTCGCTCGCCCTTAAAAGTTACTTTGCCCTTCTTATCTCGCGGCTCATCACCGGTTTTTTCGCTGGGACAATTAATATCAGCTTTGCCACTATCGCCGACATGTCCAGCTCAATTCGAGATCGAGCGAGGAACTTTAACGCGATTTCTATCCTCGGCGGTCTAGCGTGGGTTTTTGCAACGTTAACCGGAGGCGATCTTTCTGATCCTCACCTCTTGCACATTTTCCACCCATCTGTTCCCTTTTTTATTGCCGGTGGTTTATCAACGATCACCTTATTAGTCGTATGGAAATTTTTCCGCGAAACTTGTTCGCAAATTAAAGGGAAACCGTTCAACCTTTTGCAAGCCCTTAAAGATGTCAAAATCGCCTTTTCTATCCCCAAAGTTAAAAGTCTTTTTTTAGCCTATCTCATGTGGGGCATTGCGTGGATCATGATTCTTTCTTGGTTTGCCGCTTTTAGTATTGACCGGTTTGGCTTCTCACAACCGAAAATTTCCTATATCTTGCTCATCAATGGCCTTCTTTGGATGGGCTCCAATTTGGTTTGCTATCACTACCTTATTAATAAGTTTTCCCTTCCCTCTTTGGTCTTAACAGGGTATCTCTGCGCCGGTATTGCGACTCTTATCGCTTCTATTGGCAACCCCATGAGCTACATCATCTTTTTCCTTATTGCCATCGCTTTTTTGGCACTGCTGTGGAGTACCACCCTTTCGATGGTCTCGCTCAATGCCCCTGACCACCTGCAAGGGCTAACGCTCGGCGTCGGTCAATCTGTTTTTGCCCTTGGCATTATTTTGGGCCCCTTGCTGGCAGGATATCTTGACAATTTTCACCCGGCGATTCCCTATATCGTAGCGGGAGCTTTGCTCATCACCGGATTTTTTATCATCCTGGGATGGCACATCCGCCACAAAGCGAAGCAAGCATCCTGATTGTGGATAGGGAGGAGGTTTCTAAACGAGCTCTTTTCCCGCTACTAACGTCTACTTTTTCTCGTGGAATTTTCGATGAATTGCTTCTAAGCTGCGCTTAACTTTTTTCTTCTGTGCAGCGTCGATGCGGTCAATAAAGAGCGTTCCATTCAGGTGATCATTTTCATGCAAAATCACACGCGCTCGCCACCCTCGCGCCTCTTCAGAAAACAAGGCACCATTTAAATCCATCGCCTCTACTGAAATGGCGGTCGGACGCTCAACTTGCGCTGTTAAGTTCGGAATAGAGAGACACCCCTCTGTTTGCACCTCTTTTTCTTTTCCAAGAACAGAAATTGTCGGATTGATGTAAAGCGTAGGAGGGCATAGCTTAGGCCAACCCTCAGAATCAACTTCATGGCTATAGCGAATGACAAACATCCGCACGCTATAACCGACTTGGGGCGCAGCCAACCCAGCACCATCGTACTCGAGTACAGAGCTGATTAAATGCTGCGCAAGCTCGCGCACCTCTTGGGTGATCGTTTCAACAGGCGCGCACTGTTTTCGCAAGATAGGGTCATTGTAATATTTTAGCTTAAGGCTCATTGAATCCGTCTCTCCTATAGCGTGACAAAGTCAGAATGGGGGGGGTGTCTTGTGTTAAAACAACATGTTCAAGCGCGCTTGATCTACGTGCCCTGCTGACTTTGGCTTTCTTCTAACATCAACCCCGGAGGAGCTACCTTTGCTTGGCTGATGCGCGCCGACCAAAGGGAAAGGAAAAGGCAGGCAACGACAAAGATCAGCGCGAGATACCCCGTAAATTTTTTTAAAACAGCTGCTGTCGATGTTCCAAACAGCGAGTCGCCACCGCCATCGCCTCCAAACGAAGCACCTAACCCTAGACTTTTGCTTTCTTGGATCAAGATAACCAAACATAGCAAGCCACAAAGGAGCAAAAAGAAAAAAATCGCCACGTAAAACAACGCTGTCATACTACTTTATCCTCTGTTAGTTGGATCATCTCGCAAAAAGTATCTACCGAAAGAGAGGCTCCCCCAATTAACGCACCGTCTACATCTTCGAGGCAAAGCAGCTCGACGATGTTGGCGGGTTTGACCGATCCGCCATAAAGCAAAGGAAGCTGCGCCCCTACCGTTGCGCCTTTGGTCTTTGTTAAACATTGGCGGCAAAAAGCGTGCACGTGTGCTACCCCTTCTGGGGTGGCCGCTTGCCCTGTTCCAATCGCCCACACTGGTTCGTAAGCAATGAGCACCTCTTTTAGCTGCTCGTTGGTAAGGTCGGCTAATCCACGCTCTAATTGACGTTGCAAAACCCCTTCAGTCTTTCCCTCATTGCGTTCATCTTTTGTTTCTCCAATGCAAAGGACCGGCTTCAGGCCAGCCGCAAGCGCCCGCATGACCTTTTGGTTCACATGTGCATCGTGATCACCAAAAAGCGCGCGCCGCTCAGAGTGTCCGACCAGCGAAAACTGTCCTTTTTCTGCGGCAACGAGTTCGGCCGAAACCTCACCCGTATACGCACCGCGCTCATAGGTGCTGATATCTTGCGCACCAATAACAAATCTCCCATGTGCCGCCTTGACTGCAGCGGGGAGCGCCGTGTAAGGCGGGGCAATCCATACGCGGACATTGTCAGACGGACTTAAAGCGCTAGACAAAGTCGAGACAAAAGCCGTAGCTTCGCCTCCTGTCATATGCAATTTCCAGTTTGCAATAAGATATAGTGGACGGCGTCCCATCACTCACCCTTTTTAAGCAAAGTTCTTCCAAAGAATATAGGGAAATTTTGCAATAATTGCTAGCCTAACTTTTCCTCCTTCCCATTTGTCGCCTCGATTTTCTCAACTATACCGCATAGAGGCACCTAGCGGCTACTTGGAGCTTGCTAAAATCAAATCAAGGCGATATGTTGATGGACATTCTTTAGGTAGCTATTGTTTATTTTAATTTTTATTATATTCTATGTCGCACAACTCTCCCTTTCTCACTGTTTCCCAAATCACGCAGCAGATCAAGCAAGCTCTTGAATCTTCTTTTCGCCAGGTACGCGTGAAAGGGGAAGTGAGCAACCTACGCCACCAAGCATCGGGCCACCTTTATTTCACCTTAAAAGATGAGCACGCGCAAATTTCAACTGTCTTGTTTCGGGGAAATGCCCGCCAACTAGAAGGGAAACTTCCCCGCGAAGGCGACCAAATTATCGTCACCGGAGAGCTTTCTCTCTATGCTCCCCGTGGCAATTACCAGTTGATCGTCCGGGATATCGAACAAGAAGGGCTCGGCACCCTTTTGTTAAAGCTTCACGCTCTTAAAAAAACATTAAGTGACAAGGGGTATTTCAACGCAGCGCGCAAAAAAAAACTTCCCAAATACCCTCAAACAATTGGAGTCGTGACCAGCCCAACCGGGGCAGTGATCCGCGATATTATCCACGTTTTAAGTCGCCGCTTTAAGCCGTTTCACCTCGTCCTTAACCCTGTACGTGTCCAGGGGGAGGGCGCTGCGGCTGAAATCGCCCGCGCTATCGACGACTTCAATCAGTTCAACCTCGCCGATCTCCTTATTGTCGGTCGCGGTGGAGGGAGTCTAGAAGATCTTTGGCCTTTTAACGAAGAAGTTGTCGCTACCGCTATCGCCCGCTCCAAGATTCCGATCATTTCCGCCGTCGGCCACGAAACAGATGTTTCGATCGCCGATTTAACTGCCGATGTGCACGCGCCTACCCCATCCGCAGCTGCAGAAATTGCCCTGCGCGAGTATAGCGCCCAAACAGCTTTTCTAAGTGAGGCCCATGCGCGCATCACACGTCATTTGCAACAAGCGATCGCGCGTGGGCGTGCCGAACTCAAAGGTGCCCTGCGCCACCCCCTTTTCTCTCACCAAACAACCCTACTTGCGACAAAGTGGCAAGCGCTCGACGAAGCATGCAACACCCTTCAGCAGACAGCGACAGCGCGTCTGAGCCTGGCCAAAGAAAAACTCCTCTCGAAAACACACCACCTTAAAGAACACAAGCCCTCGCACCAGATTCAAGTCAAACGAGCACAACTCTCTTTTTTCACAGAAAAACTTAACCAACTTTTTGCCCACCGCCTTGCCTACCAAAAAGGAGCGTTGGCAAAGCGAGCAGCGGGAGCAACCCTGATGCGCGCTGTCAACCAGCAAATTGCAGCCAAAAAAGAGCGTTTACACCGTCTAGCTTCTCACCTTGCCTCTATCGATCCTAAAGCTCTTCTTAAAAAAGGATATTGCATTCCCTTTGCGGAAAACAAAGATTCCGTTATCATGACAGTTGAAATGCTTAAAAAAACGCCCCGTTTTTCGCTTTTATTTCACGATGGAAGCGCAACTGTCATGACTGAGGAGGTCAAAAGCGATGTCTGAAGCAGCCTGTCATTCCGAGACGCCCCTCTCTTTTGAAGAGGCCTATTCCCGACTTGAAGCCATTTTACAAGAACTTGGCGATGGGGAAATTGCCCTAGAAAAGTCGCTCAAACTCTACGAAGAAGCAGATCGACTGATCATCACGTGCCATCAGAAACTCGCCCGCGCCGAGCAAAAAATTCAACAGCTTGTCAAAAACCGCAACGGCGAGCTTGCTCTCGACGCCATGGGGCAACCTTTAAAACAGGACCTTAAAGGCAAACGAGAAGAGCTCTTAACACGCGACCTTTAGTTAGTGTGGTCACGAGAAGCCTACTTGGCCTAATATGACACCCATCCTCGATACGATTTCTTCACCTCAAGACCTGCGTACGCTTTCTCTTGCCGATTTAAGCGAACTCGCACAAGAAATTCGCCGCCGCATCATCAACGTCCTTTCGACGACAGGCGGACATCTGGCTTCTAACTTGGGGAT
>CAYTIT010000039.1:0-9130 GCA_964437975.1 uncultured bacterium | reverse complement strand
ATCTTCCCATGGCTTATTTCTCTTTCCTGCGATCTTTAACAATCCATTTTTTAGTTTTTCTTTTTGAGCGAGTTCTCATCCCTTTCGTCTGCTTTCCCCAAGGAGTCCTAGGGATATAGCCATTGTGGCGCCCTTCTCCTCCTCCGTGCGGGTGATCGACCGGGTTCATCGCCGTACCGCGCACAGTCGGCCGCCACCCTTTCCATCGATTGCGCCCTGCTTTTCCTTCAACGCGCAGAGAGTGCTCAGCGTTAGAGACGGCTCCAAAAGTAGCTCGACACTCTTCTCTCACGATCCGCACTTCTCCCGAAGGCATTTTCAATGTCGCATAACCGCCACTGCGCGCTAAAAGCTGCGCCGAAAGGCCTGCTGACCGGATGAGGACGCCCCCTCTTCCCGGATAAAGCTCAACGTTGTGAACAACCGAGCCGAGTGGCATATTTTTTAAGGGCATCGCGCACCCTTTTTTAAAAGGCGCTTTTTCGCCCGAAAGGACGCGGTCGCCCGCTTTGAGCCCCGCTGGCGCGAGAATATAGCGCTTTTCCCCATCCCGGTAATCGAGCAGGGCAATATGTGCAGAACGGTTGGGGTCGTATTCGACCGAGGCGACTTTAGCTTCGATACCATCTTTGTTGCGCTTAAAGTCGATAAGACGGTAAAACCTTTTGTGCCCTCCACCTCGGTGGCGGCATGTAATACGCCCATGATTGTTGCGCCCGTTTGTCCTCTTCTTTGGAACCATCAAAGAGCGCGTCGGCTTCACGCGTGCACGCTTTCCTTTTTGACGCGTTAATTCTTCAAATCCCGGCAAGACGAGCTTGCGCAGACTGGGGGTAATCGGACGAAATTTTCTAACCATTTTCTTTTATACTCTTGTAACGCTCATTAAACCGCTTCCCCAATCGTGTCCCCTTCTTCAAGGGTCACAATGGCCTTTTTCATTCCCGCACGAAACCCTCGGAAACCTCTCACACGCCGTTTTTTAGGCTTAAAGTAGATAGTATTGACTGCTTTAACCTTAATTGAAGGGTAAAGCTCTTCAATCGCTTGAGCTATTTCCCTTTTGTTCGCCTTCTGATCGACGACAAAGGTATACTTGGGGGAGGTGCATTTCGCGACACAACGATTACTCGTCGCGCGTTGTAATCCCTCTAACATGGCTGTTTTTTCAGTCACATACCGGGATTTAATAATGTGATAACGATTTCTCTGTCTTTGCATTCCAGCTACCTTTTGAGGATGTCTTCAATGTGGGAACTTGCCCCTTCTGCAATCAGCAAAACGTCGCTCTTCATCAGGTCGTACCCACTCACGCTAGCCGCTGGAGCAAATGACACTTTCGACACATTGCGCAGGCTAAGATACACCATTTCTCTTTTCTTTTGTGTTTCAACGTGTGAATCACTCAAAAAAAGCACTTTTTTTTCCGCGTAGCCGATGTTTCGAAGGAAGGCTGCCAACGTTTGCGTCCGCGGCTTTTCCATTTCACTTAGCTGTAGAAAGGAGGCATGTCCTGCAGCGAGCTTGTGCGCTAAAAGAGACGAAATCACTCTCTGTTTTTCTTTTCGGTTTCTACGAACACGCTGCTTAAACTTAGGCTTGGGGCCGAAAACTGTCGCCCCCCCCTTGTATTGAGCCGCCTTGATCGTTCCTTGACGGGCACGCCCTGTTCCTTTCTGGGGGTGAGGCTTGCTATTAGAGTGAGCAATCTCAGAACGCCCTTTTGTATTTGCACTCCACTGCCTCTTGTTTGCAAGTAAAGCAACAATATAATCTTTGATCTGTTGCGGCTTAACGCTCACTTCGAGGAGCTTGTCGCTCAACTCGACTTCCCCTATTTCTTTTCCATCTAAATTGTACTTCTTAAGCTTAGCCACTATGCTACCTCTTCCACTTTTCCCTTTTTGATCGACTTCCGCTTTCCCTTTTTGATCGATGTTCGGACCCACACAAGCGCTCCTTGCGGCCCTGGAACAGCTCCTTTGACGAGCATAATCTCTTTTTCAGGATTCACTTCAACAACCTTGAGCCCTTCAACTGTCACACGCTGGTTCCCCATGCGGCCCGGTTTTTTCACTTTCGGCAAGCTGCGCCCTGGGGTACTGCGCATCCCCGTCGAACCACCACTGCGGTGAAAGCCCGACCCGTGCGAAGCAGGACCACCGGCAAAATTATGCCGCTTTATCACCCCCTGGAAACCCTTTCCTTTCGAGGTTCCAGTGACATCGACATAAGGCGCGTCGGCAAAGTAATCAATCGCCACTTCTTGGCCAGGAGTCATCTCTTCTTCACCGTCTAGCCACGACTCAAACAACTCTCGCATGGGCTCGACTTTTGCCGCTGCAAAATGCCCTCGCTGAGGCTTCGCCACTCGTTGTTTTTTCGCCTCAGCCACTCTACCAGCGCCGAGCTGGACACCGCGGTAGCCATCTTTCTCTTCTGTTTTGACCTGAACAACAACATTTGGCTTTATAGAAATGACCGTGCAAACAATAAGGTTCCCCTTGTCGTCAAAGACTTTCGTCATTCCTTCTTTTGTGCCCATGAGTTTTAGCGCCATAATTTTTGCTTCCTTATACAGCTGACTCGTTATCGTTTTCGTGACACCCCCAACCTCTCAAAAGAGGCGGACTTTCTAGACCACTGCATGATGAGCCCCTCTTGCTTAAGCAAAACACCGGCTCTTTATCGCGCAACCATCTAGGCAACTTTGGCCTGCGTCTAGGCTACTACACCTCGCCCCACAAGAGACACGCAGGTAGGTTCGACTCGCACACTCAAGGATTTTGCTAAAAAGACCCCTGTGCTTGTCAGCGAGTTGTCAAAAAAATACCAATAGAAGGCACTTTTCACCTTCATCCCTAGCCGAGGTGAAGAGGGGGCGTGCCTTCTCTAAAATACGCCTTTCCCCCCTCTCTAAAAGCTTGCCGTTGTTAAAAAAACAACCCTGAAACCAAGAGGGCTCAAGTCCTTTTTCGCTTGAGTTAAGCGCGCATTTTAAGTTGTTATAAGGAAAGAGGCTATCAAATATGCTGATTTCACACAATCAAAATTTAGCAAAAGCAAGGGAAAGAAGCTTTTTTTTCCTAAACTTGCCCTTCCCCGTTGAAAAGAAAAAATCTTTTTTCAGAACTCGACCCTGGACGCAGCAGGTCATTTTTTTGCCTTCAAAGCCTATGACCAAAAAGCACAACGTACACAACCGCTCTTTCTCTTCATTGCGCATCTAAAAAAAAGTTGCCATCACAACGCCTACAAAAGAGGGACTTGTGGCTTGCCCTTGGGAAAGAGTGAGGGAAGGTTACCCAGCGACCAAAGCAGAAGAGCGCAACCAAGCGATGAAGATGACACTTGCAATCCAAACTAAAAAAATAAAAAGAACGGTCCACTCTCTTGTTTTTAAGCGCTCGCGCTTCACCTGAACCTAAACCAAGACAGGAGGCGTTTGCACTCCAAGGCAAAACTGTTCCATAGACAGCGCTTTTTTGCCCTCTACTTGCAGCGCTAAAATCTCGAGCGCGCCCTTTTTACACGCAATACGCCACCCGTCTTTTGAATAAGCCAGCGTCGTCCCCGCCTTTCCCTCTCCCGAAGCTAGGCGAGCTTCGAGCACTTTTAACCGCTTGACCTTATCACCCAAACGCGCAAGGCACCACGCTCCCGGACGAGGGGTAAAGGCGCGAATACGCCCATATAAAACCGTCGCAGGCTCTGTCCATTCTAGCTGCGCTAGCGAGGGGTCCACTTTTGTTGTAAAAGTCGCTTTGGCTTCATCTTGAGCGGTTTTTTTTACCTCGCCGCGCGCATAGCTCTTTATCACTTCGAGCAGTTGTGCTGCGCCAACCAGACACAACTTTTCTTCAAGATCAAAAAAAGTGTCTTGGTCTTTGATTTCAACCTCTTGCTGGGCAAGCATAGGGCCTGCATCCATCTTGGCGACCATCTCGATGATGGTAATCCCTGTTGTCTTTTCGCCATTCAAAAGGGCAAAGTGGATAGGCGCTGCTCCGCGGTAACGAGGGAGAAGAGAAGCATGGACATTCAGACAAGCAAGGCGCGGCAAATCAAGAATATGTTGTTTGATGATTTCGCCATAAGCCACTACAACAAAAAGATCGGCGCCATAACGGGCAAGTTCGGCGCCAAATGCCTCTGTCGACACCTTATCCGGCTGGTAAAGGGGGATGTCTGGGAATGCATCAAGCATCAGCTGCTTGAGCGCAGAAAAACGGGGCTTCAAAGAGCGCCCCCTAGGTTTGTCTGGCCTTGTGACTGCTGCGCAGATCTCGACTTGATGCGCTAGCAAATACTTTGCGATGTTCGCAGCAAAATAAGGCGTGCCAAAAAAAATAACCCTCATCCTTCCTCTAGCAAATCCTTAGCATCATCGATATCTTCACCAAACACTCCCTGGTTTTTATGCAGCCCAATCAAGCCTCGCTTGGAAGAGCGACAAAAAGAAACCCAATGCTTGACCTCGGGACTGAGTTCAACCTCTTGTTCAATCTTGGCCAGGGCCTCTTCTAACCCAAACTTAGAGCGGTAGGTCAATTTAAACACCTTGGTTAAATCCCGCCTGAGCTCATAGTGGAAGCGATGCCTTTTGAGCCCCACCAAATTGAGCCCGCCCACGCGATAGGGAACTCCTGCGCCAAGTGTGTAGGGGGGAACATCACTTGTCACGCGACTTAGCCCACCCACCATAGCATAGCGACCAATCCGAGAGCGCTGGTGAATCGGGGTCATGCCGCCAATCACGACAAAATCTTCTAGCGTAACATGTCCTGCTAACATAGCGCCATTTGCCATGATAACATGGTGACCAATCGAACAATTATGCGCAACATGACAGTAAGCCATCACCAAACAGTGGTCTCCAATAGACACAGTCGACCCTTCACCACATGAGGCATTAATCGTGACAAATTCGCGAATTTCGCACGCTTGCCCTATTGTGACAAATGTTTTTTCGCCCTGAAACTTCAGGTCCTGGGTTTTCGTTCCAATGCTGGCTCCAGGCCAAATGACTGTTCGCTCTCCTATCGTTGTGTGCCCATCGATATAGGCATGCGATTTAACCACGACATGGGCGCCAAGGGTGACGTTTTTTTTGACGACGGCATAGGGCTCAATCGTCACGTTTTCTCCAATGACAGCTCCTTCTTCTACGATCGCTGTCGAGTGAATTCTAGACATATTTCTCCGTTCATGTAGGTCACCGCATGTGCCGCCGATCGCTTTAAATCTGCTCTATCCCTCGCAAGGCAAAACCTATTTCAGCTTCGGCTGCTAATTCATCATCGACAATAGCGCGCCCATGTACCTTGCCTCCTTTAGAACTTAAATGAGCTCCATCAAGGTGCAAGTAGAGGTTATCACCCGGATAAACGGGGCGTCGAAATTTAGCGTGCCTAATACTGAGAAGGACAGCTGTTTTTTCGTGAAACCCCTTTTGATAAATGAGCACCCCTCCCGTTTGAGCGAGCGCTTCCAAAATCAACACTCCTGGCATGATAGGAGCTTCTGGAAAATGCCCTTGAAAAAAGAGCTCATTGATCGTTAAACACTTTAAGCCGACGATGTAGTTTTTCTCCAAATCGAGTTCGACAATCCGATCGACAAGGAGAAATGGATAACGATGCGGTAAAATTTTAGAAATTTCTTTAATGCTTAAGACAGTTTCAAGCAGTTTATTGTGGTTCATAGTACTCCCCTTCCTGAAAAATGTTCGCCAAGTTCTCTTGCGAATGACGTGTTAGAAAAATGCCCTGATCGAATTGCGATCACATGGGCAAGGAAAGAATACGGAACGAGAGATAAATCTCCAATCAAATCGAGAATTTTATGGCGCACCATCTCATCTTGATAGCGCACCCCTTCAGGGTTTAAGACAACTCCTCCCTTGATAATGACAGCGTTGTCGAGTCTTCCCCCCTTAATGCTTCCCTTTTCAATAAGAGGAACAATTTCTTCGTAAAGCGAAAAAGTTCTTGCTGGGGCAATTTCCTGCTTATAGGCCTCTTCATTAATATGAATGGTGTAAAACTGGGATTTGAGCAATTCGCTATGGGGATAATTCAATGTATAGCTAATGCGAAATTCTTCTGCGGGTAAGGCAATAAGGTGCACATCGCCTTTAGACCAAAACACAGGAGTATCGAGGTGGTGCACCTTTTTAGTTTCCCCTTGGGAAATCACTCCCGCCTGCTCGATTAAGTCAACGAAAGGGGCCGAGCTGCCATCACAGCTGGGAATTTCTGGGCCAGAAATATCAATCGCCACATTGTCCAGATCAAAGGCTTTCAACGCCGACAAAATATGTTCCACCGTTTGCACCTGACACACTTGATTTCCTAAGATCGTGCAACGCGGAGTCTCGCAGACATTTTCCACACTCGCTCGCAATTCAGGGCATCCCGGCAAATCGATGCGCCGAAAGACAATGCCAGACCCTTCCTCGGTCGGTTTCAACGTCATCTCTGTTCTTTCCCCGGTAAAAAGCCCTGTTCCCTCAAGGGTCACTTCTTTTTTAAGTGAGCGCTGTTGTTTGCGCGAAGAAGAAATTTCATCTGGAAGTGACATAAATGACCTCAATGTAATGAAAACAACCTGCCGTTCAGAGCAAGCGCTTTCGGGGCTGTTTTGACGTAGAAGTTGCGTCGATAATATTCCACAAACCGCCTCTACTCTGCTCTCAAAAATTTTATTTTTTATCGTTAATCGCTAGAGAATTTGTCGGTTAGTTTATGGGTTTTTTGCCTTAGAAAGAGCACATGGACAAGGTTGATGTGAGCTGCAAATGTCCTCACACAGAGGGCGCTTTTACGGCTGTTGTCAACTCATATCCTTGGGATGCACGCTATTTTTCCAAGCGTTCCCTCTCGCATGTCGTGCAGCTAGGTCTGTAGACAAATTTAATTTAAAACATCCCCACTTTTTCAAGAAAGGATATTTTTTACTCTTCTCCCTTCACCTCAGGAAGAGGGGTTCTCGGCACATCTCGATAAAATAAGGGCTAAAACCTAAATTGATTGAATTTTTTTATCAAGGATATTTTTTATGCTTCCGATGACCACACTGATCAAGGCAACGATCACGATAAACCAGTCCCCCCACAAGGTATAAAGTGTCGCATAGGCATAAAGGTCGAGCGAGGCAACAAGAACACCCCTTACCTGTTCTACCTCGCCTTCCCTGCCGCAAAGTCGCTTGACAACATGCCCTAAACTATCGATCACAACAGTCACCCCCGTATTACACGCGCGCACAACGGGAATGCCATTCTCAATAGAGCGCAAGTAGCCATGGGTAAAGTGTTGTTTGGGCAGCTGCGACGCAGGATACCAGCCATCATTTGTCACATTGACAAAGAGTTGAGCGCCCTTTTGTTTGCCGGCGCGCATCTTATCGCCAAAGCACTCCTCATAACAAATAGAGATGCTGATTGGACACCGCTGACCGATAATCTTGGTTTCTTGCCCAAAGGCGAACGAATCCTCGATGCCATAGCGGGCAACAAGAGGGCGCAAAAAAGAGAATGGCACATACTCTGCTAGCGGCAGTAAAACCTGTTTGTCGTACCGTTCAATAGCAAGAGTATGAGGCTTAAAATGAAACGCCGCATTATAGCAGTGCCTTGTTTCCTTGTCGCAATCGACCAACCCAACCACCACTTCTGCAGAGTAATAGTTGGCGAGCGCTTGTGCCCAAAAGGCATTACTCACATACCACTCCGCTCCCTCTTTTTCCCCAAGCACGCCCCCAAGCAACGCCTTTGTTTCGCCTGCTGAAGCGCCCCAAACTGCTTGCAATGTCTGCACAACCTCAGCATAGGGATAGACACACGCATGAGCAGTAAAGGGGAATGCCGCTTCGGGCAAGACGATTAAATCAAAGGTTGCTTTGGCACCTTTTTTTTCTTCTAAATCGTGCAAGACACGTGCCCATTGTTGAAACGGCGAGACAAAGCGCTCTTTTTTTCCCCGCCATAGATTTTTTTGATCGGGGGAAAGACTAGGTTGAACTAGAGCCACGCGCAGTTTTTCCGATGGCGTCGACTGGCGACGCCAGTTATGGTAGTTCACGTGCAGCGCTCCCACCACACAAGGAAAAAGAAAACAGAGCCCAGCAAGAGCCATATCACTTTTTTTGCGCGAAAAAAGGCTCGTTAAAACGAGAAGGTTCACGAGCATCACCCAAAACGAGAACCCAAAAACGCCCCACATAGCAGCAAACTGAGCTGTCCACACAGTCGCGGTCAGTGCCAATCCCACGGGATTCCAAACAAAACCACATAAGAAAAATAAGCGACTCCACTCACATAACACCCAAGCGCCTGCGATTAAAAGCGTGCGCTGCCAACACATAGGCCCCTTGCGAGGCAGCAATAAGGCCAACCCGCCAAACTGCAACCCTAAACCAACAGCAAGCGCTAGGTAAACAACGACAATGTAATACCCTTGATAGGTTGGCGACGCGAGCCAACCGAGTTGCACAAGCTGCACGGCTGTAAACCAGACGGCACTTAACCAAAAGCGCTTTGCTTTCGCTACCGTTCCAAAAAGGACAAGCCAAAATAGGGCAAAGCCTCCAGCTGCGGCGCTAAGCGCTAAGAAAGAGCTGATATGCGGTTGTCCAAAAGCAACAAGCCCCCAGCTCAAGACAAACAAGAAAATATTTTTTACTAAGTGGCTGTTGTGTTGGTGCCCCGCAGATGCCAGTCGGTTCATTTAGCACTTTTCACCTAGGTTGGTTGCACAATGTTCTACGCGCGTAGGATAACACACGCGCACCCAAAATTTGGATCTAAAGAATGTTTACACCGATTGTTATGCAAGAGCTGGGAAGGTTGCCACAGCTAGCACCCTCTCTTTTTTATTGGCAAAGCAGCCTAGCCCCTCATTTCAACACATGTTGGGGCTGGAACCGTCATAACATTTTTTTCTTTTTCGGCTCATAAGCCACCTTGCGCTTCGCAGGCCCGACAACCAAAAGGAGCAACCCACCGATAATGGCTAAATTGCTCAAAAATTTTGTGAGCTGCGGGCGCGCTTGGTCACCGATTTCGAGCCAAAAAGGGTGATAAACGACTGTTACAGGGAGGAGGAAAATCAGTAAAAAAAGCCCCCCT
>CAYTIT010000038.1:0-9383 GCA_964437975.1 uncultured bacterium | reverse complement strand
CTCTATGTTCGAGCTCGGCTTGAGGAATGAAAAAAAAATTTCGAGGCTAGTCAGATAGGGCAAATGGCCTTGCAACTCAAACTGCGTAGTCTATGCAAGTTAAACGCGACGCGCTTGGTGCGAGGACCTGTTATCTAAATCGCTTTCAATAAGGAGCTTGCGCTGTGAGGGGTTTTTCTGTAAAAATTCACGCCTTTTTAATCAGCACGCTGATCATTTTTTCATCGACGTTAGCTGCGCTAGTTCCACCCGATTTATCACCAAAAAAAGTAAAAAACAAGATCGAGGCCCTTTTAGGCGAGCACGTGCGCTACCATGCGCTCGATCGCGAGCTGATGGAAAGGGTCATGAAAGGGTTTCTTAACCAGCTAGACCCGATGAAGGTCTATTTGACTAAAGGGGAAGTCCTGTGCTACGTAGAGCCAACGCAAGAGGTGTTAGATCGGGCTCTTGCAGATTATCGCCAGGCGCGGTTCGATCTTTTTGAAGAGATGTATCGGTTGATGATCGAGGCAATTGCGCGAAGAAATCGCCTCGAAAGTTCAAGCCAACAAGAGCCGTTGCCGAAGAGCAAAGAGCGGTTTACTTGGAAAGAGCTCGATTGGGCAGAAGATGAAAAGGCCCTGCACAAGCGCCTTTCGGAGTTAAAGGCGCTGCAACTAGATACAGCTGCAGCTATTGAGTGGAAAGACAAAAAGCGTTTTAGCAAGCTCCTTGACAAAAGGCGCCGTGCCTATGAAAACACCTTGCGGCAACCCACCACAGAAAAGCGCAAAAAGCAACTTTTTGTCTGTTTGCTCAAGGCTTTTGCAACGGCGCTCGATCACCATACAAACTACCTCACGCCCGATGAAGTGAAGCAGTTTATGGTGCAAATAGAGCAGCGACTCTCTGGAATCGGCGTCCAATTAAGAGATGATATCGACGGTATGACAGTGATGCATATCTTAAAAGGGGGACCGGCTTCGTTAGATGGAAAGCTGCGGATTAAAGACCGCATTGTCGCCGTTGACGGCGATCCCATTGCGGGGATGGACGTGCGCGATGCAGTCGAAAAGGTGCGCGGTCCGAAGGGAACGACTGTTGCGTTGACGGTGTTACGAGAAAAAGATGAGGGCGCCCCATGCGAAAAACTAGAAGTTGTGCTGCTTCGCGATGAAGTTGAATTAAGTGAAACGCGACTCGAAACCAAAAGTCTTCCTTTCGGAGAAGGGGTGATCGCAGTGATTCACCTTTTTTCTTTTTATCAAAAGGGGAAAGACTCGTCAGCGCAAGACATTCGTCAGGCTTTGGAGAAAATAGGTCAAACCGCGACGATTTTAGGAGTTATTCTCGATTTGCGCAGTAATGCAGGTGGCGTACTGCCGCAAGCTGTCGACGTGTGTGGCCTTTTTATGCGCAAAGGGATCGTGGTCTCTGTTAAGGATAATCAAGGCGGTGTGCACCACTTGCGCAACTACAATGAAACGCCGATTTGGACAGGGCCACTGCTCG
Organism: uncultured bacterium; assembly: GCA_964437975.1. Classification (GTDB taxonomy): domain Bacteria; phylum Chlamydiota; class Chlamydiia; order Chlamydiales; family Simkaniaceae; genus JBCCHO01. The sequence goes on along the minus strand of CAYTIT010000038.1, from coordinate 7,889 downwards.
TTTTGACAAATAAGGGAACGGCATCATGCGGGGAAATCGTCGCACAGACATTGCAAGATTATGGGCGCGCTCTTGTTGTTGGTGATGCGACGACATGGGGAAAGGGGTCGTATCAGAAATTTACGTTAGAAATCAGTGGCGATGACGCCAACATTAATCCCGAAGGAGAGTTTAAGGTGACACGTGGGCTTTACTATACAGTGTCAGGCAAAAGCCCCCAGCTGACTGGAATGACAGTCGACATTGAGGTGCCGGGCCCCCTATCCAAGCTCAAGATTGGAGAAGCTGAAGAGAAATTCCCCCTAGATAAAGATGCGATTGCGCCGAGTTTTGTCGACGATTTAGCCGATATATCGCCCTTGTATCGGTGGCGGATGCAAAAGCTGTATAGTAAAAATCGCGAGAAAAAAACAGACCGCTACCGCGCGCACCTGCCTATTCTCAAGGCCAACTCTGCACTGCGGCTAGCGTCCAGCCAAAACTATCAAAACTTTTTGAAAGCGATTGAGGCGGAACAAGACGCGGCGCCTGAGAGCACACTGTATGGACAAAACGACCTCCAGCTAGAAGAAACAGGTCACTTAATGAAAGATCTTATTTGGCTCACGCGGTTTAAGAAACCGCAGGTACCCACCTCTGCTCAACGGGACAATCAGACACGGGCGCTCAACTCCAAAAAAAAGGGACGTGCTAAGCTCAAAGGAAGGTGATGCGAGCTCAACTTTCCCTTGAAATCTATCGGCTGGAAAGGCGAAAATAGGTCTTGTTTAAAAAGACGTGTGGGAATTGAGATCAACATCGCCTCCGAGCGTCGTGACGAGATAAAAACTTATGGAAACGGAAGTTCGCACCCGCATTGCCCCCTCGCCAACAGGAGATCCCCATGTGGGAACGGCCTATATGGCCCTCTTCAACTTGATTTTTGCCCGCCACCATCAAGGTAAATTTATTCTCCGCATCGAAGACACCGACCAAAATCGGAGTCGCAAAGAGTACGAAAAAAATATTTTTGACGCCCTCCGTTGGCTCGCTATTACCTGGGATGAAGGTCCCGATGTCGGCGGGGATAAAGGGCCGTACCGCCAATCTGAGCGCACAGAGATCTACCGCAAGATGTGTCAGCAATTGCTCGATGAGGGCAAAGCCTATAAGTGCTTTGCAACGGAAAAAGAGCTGAAAGAGATGCGTGAAGTGAGCATCAAGATGGGGAAAAGGATCGGGTATGACCGGCGCTACCGCAATTTGAGCCCGGAAGAAATTCAAGAGCGGGAAGCTGCAGGGCAACCCTTTACTGTCCGGTTAAAAGTTCCTTTAACAGGAGAGTGTGTCTACGACGATGCCATCAAAGGGCAGATCACAACTCCTTGGAGCGATGTCGATGATCAAATTCTCCTTAAATCCGATGGCTATCCGACCTACCACTTAGCCAATGTCGTCGACGATTACCTGATGAAAATCACGCACGTGATTCGAGGCGATGAGTGGATGAGCTCAACACCCAAGCATGCCTTGCTCTACGATGTCTTTGGCTGGCCTCGCCCCACATTTATGCACTTACCCCTCCTGTTGGGGGCAGATGGGAAAAAGTTGTCTAAGCGGCGGAACCCGACATCGATTTTCTTTTATCGAGATAGTGGGTATTTACCTGTTGCCTTCATCAATTTTTTAACGTTGATGGGGTATAGCATGCAAAAAGATCGTGAAATTTACTCGCTGCAAGAAATCATTGAAGAGTTCTCGTTAGATCGCGTAGGGGTTTCCGGCGCTTTTTTTGACAGCAAGAAACTCGATTGGGTCAATCAGCACTATTTAATGCACGCTATTGCCGAAGACAAGTTGTGGCCTGCAATTCAAGCATGGGCATTCCCAGAAGAGAAAATGGCGCGGATTATCCCGATGGTGCAAACGCGGATTAAAACGTTTGGCGAATTTATCGAACTCTGCGCCTTCCTTTTTATCAATCACATCGAGTATAGCGAAGCGCTTTTATGTCCAAAATCGGTGACCCCGCGCCAAAGTACTTTGTTGTTGCAATGCATGATTTGGGCCATGGATGAAAAAGACAATTGGCAACGCGCTGGTTTTGAGCAGGCCTCTCACGATGTCGCAACAGTGTTTGGTGTTCACCATAAAAAAGTGATGATGAAGATCCTTTTTGTGGCTCTAACAGGAAAACAACAAGGGCCACCCCTTTTTGACTCTGTCGCTATTTTAGGAAAAGACCGCACGCGCGCGCGGTTGCTTAAAGCCATCGAATTCTTGGGCGGGATATCGAATAAAATGATGGCGCAACTCACACGCGTCTGGCGCGAAAAAGAGGGGAAAGCTTGTTTTGAGCAAGCATTATGAAAAGCGCAAGCGAGCTTTTTCTCACACAACAAGCCAACGGGCACGGCTACTCAAGACAGCGCCCTTTTGCGGCAACCATTAAAGAGCGGACGCTTTTAAATCGGGTTGGGTCGACAAAAAAAACCTATCACATCGTCCTCGATCTTCAAGGGGCCCATCTGCGCTACCGCGTTGGTGATGCTTTGGCGATCTTGCCAACCAACCCGCCTGATTTAGTCGACAAGCTACTTTTTCTTCTTCAAGTTACAGGCAAGGAGGTGATCACCCATCCGCGGACCAAAGAGTCAATCACGTTACACACTTTTTTTGCCCGCCACATCGATTTCATGCGCGTGCCGCGCGCGCTGCTCGACTTGATGGGAGTAAGAGAGCCAAGTGCGTGGCGAGGAGTCGATGTTGTGACATTGCTAGAAAAACAGTTGCCAAGAGCTGGGGAGCTTCACCAGCTCATCGCTTGTTTTGCACCGCTCTTACCGAGATTTTACTCGATCGCGTCAGCGCAAGCCGTTGTTGGAGATGAAGCGCACCTTCTAGTTGCCACTTTTCGCTATACAAAAGAGGGTAAGGTGCATCAGGGGATAGGGAGCCAGTTTCTGTCTGAACATGCCGAAGTCGGGGTGACCCCAGTCCCGATGTATATCCAACCGACAACCCATTTTACCCTGCCTGACGATCCTCAAACACCGATCTTGATGATCGGTCCCGGGACCGGGGTAGCACCCTATCGGGGATTTTTGCAACAGCGCTATCACGAAGGGGCTCAAGGGGAAAACTGGTTAATTTTTGGCGAGCGCCACCGAGCCTTTGATTATTACTATCAATCTTTTTTCGAACAGCTGCTTGAAGAGCAGTTTCTCCGTTTAACGACCGCTTTTTCACGCGATCAACCAGAAAAGAGGTATGTTCAGCACTGCCTGAAAGGGGACGCTGAAAAGGTGTGGGAGTGGCTTGAGCAGAAAAAAGGGCGCGTTTACATCTGCGGCGATAAGCGGGCAATGGCAAAAGATGTGACGGCAACTCTTAGTGAGATCATCGAGACGCAAGGGGGCAAAACTGCGCGCGCCGCTGCCGACTACCTTAAAGAGATGCGGAAAACAAAACAGCTCTTGCTCGACGTCTACTAACTGCACCTCATTTCACGTGAAGCGGAAAGCAAACACAGGCACATCAACCCTTCGCCGCGACCAAAAGCAGTGAGATGATCGCCCGACGTAAACGTGATTCCAACCTGATGTAACTCGATCTTTGTCGCTGTAGCGATACTTTGACGCATCGCCAACGCATGGGGTTGAAACTTAGGGCGCGCGCCTTCAATAGAAAACGCGAGGTGTTCAATGGTGTAAGGGGGGAGGGTAGCCAGCGCATGATCGAGATAGTGGCGGCTATCGGTGATGCCTTGCTTGCAGAGGTCGATGGCGACCTTGCCGAGGATAGCGACGTGTGTCAGCGATGAAATAGCGTTACAAAGAGCGTGGAACACGACATCGCCGTCAGAATCGGCGTCCAACCCAGGCACAGCGTCAAAAGAAATTCCGGCAATCACGCACGGCTTAGTTTCTTCTTCCAAAAGAAAGCGATGGCTATCTTGGCCGAGACCTGTACAAACAACACGAGACATAACAAAGGGAATGAACGGGCAGTAGCACTAGTATAGAGGAAAGGAAAATTTCGGTATACCAAGTGCGCGCTACTTTCCCCAAAAATCGGTATCGAAAACAGCATCAGTCTGATATGATGAGAAGAAGGAAGGCTTTATCTAAAGAAGGGATTGAATGGAACGGTTTAAAATTCGCGGAGGAAAGCCGCTGCGGGGGCGCATCAAGGCGTCTGGAGCGAAAAATGCAGTATCTAAAATGCTTGTCGCTTCGATGCTTTCTGATCAACAATGTGTCTTTTTCAATGTACCCACGATTTTAGAAGTGGAGATCACTGTCAACCTGTGTCGGGAAATCGGCATGGAAGTGGCGTGGGATCGCGAAGCACACGTGATCGAGGTGGTGACAAAAGAGATCAACTCCTCCTATATTCCGCTCCATTTTTCGGGGGCTAATCGGATTCCGATTCTCATGATGGGCGCTCTTCTTGGGCGGACGCGGGAAAATATTGTCGTTCCAACTGTTGGGGGGTGCAAGATTGGCAAGCGTCCTGTCGACTTTCATTTGATGGCGCTGCAGCAACTTGGCGCTGAAGTTGACTACCGACTGATTAAAAAGGAAAGCGCTTATGTGGCGCAGGCAAAAGAGGGCTTAAAGGGAGCCGTCATCGACCTTCCTTACCCATCGGTCATGGCGACAGAAAATGCCATCTTGGGGGCATGCCGTGCAAAGGGGAGAACAGTGATTCGGAATGCGGCGATCGAGCCGGAAATTATCGACCTTATTCTCTTCTTGCAAAAACTAGGCGCTATTGTGCGCGTCGACGTCGATCGGACGATTTATGTTCAAGAAATGACGCAGTGCTATCCCGTAGAGCACACTGTGTTAACAGATCGGGCCGAAGCGGCCTGTTTGGGGATGGCGGCGATCAACACCAAGGGGAGGGTTTTTGTTGAAGGGGCAAAGCAAGCCCACATGATCACCTTTTTAAATAAGTTGCGGGAAATTCACGGTGGGTTTGAAGTGAAAGAGCAGGGCATCGAGTTTTTTTATCAGGGGCCGTTAAAAGGGGGAGTGCACGTCGAGACAGATGTTCATCCGGGGTTTTTGACCGATTGGCAACAACCTTTTGTGACGTTACTGACGCAAGCGGAAGGGAGCTCGGTTGTGCACGAAACAGTGCACGAAAATCGCTTTGGCTATGTCGAGACGTTGAACAAGATGGGCGCAGACCTGACGTTATTTACACAATGTCTCGGCGATAAAAAATGTCGCTTTGCTAGTCAGAACTATAAACACAGCCTGATCGTCAAGGGGGTAACCCCGTTCCACAGTAGCGAGATCTGCATTCCGGATTTACGCGCGGGGTTTGCTTATGTGATGGCGGCTCTGATCGCCCCTGGGGTGAGTACGGTGACAGGGCTAGAGTATCTTGATCGAGGTTATCAGCAACTCGATAAAAAGTTGCAAACGCTTGGAGCTGACATCGAGCGGGAAGTTGTTCCTCTATCTGGGGAAGCAAAAAAATCGCCGTGCGCGTTCAATGAATTTTCAGAGCGGCAAAGTCCCTCATTTGGCTAGGCTCCCCATGCTAGTTTGGACATGCGCAAAAACCACAAAGTTGTCGCGGTTGCTTTAAAAAAAAACTATGTACGCGCTTGGGTATGCCGACAAACAAGTTGTCCTTTATAGTGTACGTACTCGTGGAGTAGTTCTTAAATTTGCTGGTAAGATGCGTAACGATGTAGAGGTTGTCGAAGCTGCTATGGAAAACGATCCAGCGGCGCTTCAGCACGCTGGCAAAGAGGCTGTTGAGGCTATTGTAGGAAAAAACGGCTTGCATCTTAAGTATGCTAGTTTGGCGATGAAAAACAACTGCGATGTTGTTAGAGCGGCCTTAAGAAATAATCGAGATGCTCGTCAGTTTATAGGCAAAAATCTTCTAAGAGCACGACTAAAAAACAAACAACCCCCTTTAAAAAATAGGTCTTCCGAACGCGAGTCTTCTCTCTCTCTAAACAAGGCTGAATCTCTCAGCCGACGAGCTGTCTGACACTCAGCTCCTCCCCCATGCTCAAGCAAGGGGGCCCTTTTTTCTATTTTTGGTAGACACATCGTTTGGTTGGCCTCGCGCGTGGCACACAAAGCTGCACTTTCAAGAGGCTCTTCCTTAAGGAGCGCGTCCGCGCTCTTGAAGTTTAAACCCTTTGACGAGAAGCTGAATACTTGATTTGTTGAGGAATACGTTGACGTGAGGCGTAAAAGCAATCCGGAGCATAATGTTTTTTTTGCTGAGCTGTTTTTTGCAGTGGGCCAGTCCAAACCCAATGCCTTCTAACATCCGACCATCTTGTTCGAGATACAGCTTAAGATGGGTCTTGCCAATCACTTTAGGTGCCCATGTTTGCTTGACGTCAGTATAGAAAATAGGAGGTGAGTTGGCCATTCCGTAGGGTTCAAGGAGGTGGAGCGACTCTAGAAAATCAAAGGTAAGATCTTTAAACGACAGATAGGCATCGAGGTCGAGCTTAGGTGTCGTATCTTCGGATTTGAGCATATTGTTGGCTTCCGCAATGAGCTTAGCTTTGAGCGTGGGAATGCATTTTTCTTCGATAGTCAACCCTGCAGCGTAGTCGTGGCCGCCAAAGTTGAGCATCAATCCGGGGTGTTTGCGCAAAAAGGAAAGGAGAGGAAATTCGGGGATCGTGCGCATAGACCCCTTGCCGATACCCTCTTTGAGCGCAATAATAAGTGTGGGTCGGTGGTACTGTTTGGAAATGCGCGTGGCGATAATAGGAATAATGCCAGGGTGGAGCTGGTCAGAGTGGATAATAATAGCCTTTTGCTCGAGGAGCGTCGGGTTCTTGTGCATTTCCTGCTCGATGATCTCCATGTCTTGCCGCTCGAGAAGTTGGCGTTGCGTGTTGTTTTCATCGAGCTCTGTTGCCAGTGCCCGCGCGGTCTGAGCATCTTGCGTCAGTAAAAGATCGACCCCCTTTTTGGGGTCTTCGGCAATTCTTCCTGAACTGTTAAACCGGGGCGAGAGCTTAGACACGACGTCATTGGTTGTCACATCACTCGGTTTCGTTTCGCAGACTTCGAGCAGTTTTAACATGCCGATCCGCTTTGTTTTGGCAAATTGACGCAGCCCATAGCGAACAAGAATTCTATTTTCGTCGGTTAAAGCGCCCATGTCTGCAACTGTGCCTAAGGCAACAAGGTCGAGAAAACGCTTTAAGTCGATTTGAGAAGCGCTGATTTTCCCCTCGGCGACAAGGAAATTTGTCATCGCGTGGGCGAGCTTGAAAGCGACGCCAACCCCTGTTAAATCTCTATTCGGATAGCGGCTGTTGGCAAGCTTAGGGTTAAGGGTCCCGATGCAGAGGGGGATCTTATCTGTTGGCTCGTGGTGATCAGAAACGATGACATCGATCTTTTTTTTGGTAAGCTCTTCAATTTCTGCGAATGCAGTGATGCCGCAGTCAACAGTGATGACCAAGGTGCACCCTTTTTCTTGTAAGTCATCTAAAGCGTCGGTCAGGATAGGTGTATTAATTTCGCTTCGATTGGGAATAAAGTAGTGGGGGCGGTTGCCGATCAGGCTAAAAAACTCGACGAGAAGTGCCGCGCCTGTCATGCCATCGACGTCGTTGTCCCCATAAATTAAAATAGATTCTTTGGTTTCGAGCGCGCGCTGAATGCGTTGGAGCGCTGGTTGCATCCCGTCTAACTTGTCAGGGTCGTGCAAATTGGGAAGCTTAGCGTAGAGGTAGTGATAAATAGCCTCAAAGGAGGTAAACCCCCTGGATGCCAAAACTTGGGCAATAGCAGGGTGAATGTTAAACTCCTTAACAATGGACTGACACCAGTCCATAGCTTCTTGGGGGTAAACCCATAGAAGGTTAGCGAGGTCCTCGGGTTCTTTCAATGGAACAATCTCTTTGT
>CAYTIT010000037.1:0-9946 GCA_964437975.1 uncultured bacterium | reverse complement strand
ATTCTTTTTTTGAGGCCAACAGCGCTTGGGTAGAGAATTCAGTGAAAAAGAAGTAGAAATGTTGAACCGGCTCAATAGACCGATCGTGACTCACGCATCGGGTTGTTGCCTTTGCTTTCATCCTCACCGGCTGCATCACCACTATCTTCTGCGGATATAGGTTGTTTTGCCAATAAAAAACCGCCGAGCGCTGGCGGTGGCAAAATTTTCGATTCTTGGATTGTGATCAGTATCTCAGTACCCAGACCCTGTTGTATGATCGTCAAAATGAGATTAGAGCAAAAAAATACAGTGCGCTCATGCGCTAATTTTACTCAGCGTATTCATTAAGAGGGAAGTTTCTTAGTCGAAGAAAAAAGGGAGCATGATTGCGGCAGTGTCAATTGGGTGGAAAGGATCTTTCTGCGCATGGGGGAAGTGTTGTGGGATCGGGCTCTAATGTCCGTAGATTGTGGCGTAGCTCGCGCAAGGCTTTGGGGTAGTGGTGGCGCTTTTTTGTTAAATCTTCAGCAGTGTGGAGATAGCGCCAAGCACTCGCATAGTCAAAGAAATGGAGCGATAAAATGGCTAAATAGTAAGCGACAATGGGGTGGTGGGGGTCAAGTGCATCGTAGCGCTGTAAGCAGGTGAGGGCTTTGTGGTGCTCAGAAAGTTGGAGATGGGTGATGGCGAGGTGAAAAAGCCCTTCTCGAAACTTCGGATGGCGCTGAACAACTGCTTTGAGTTGGCGTTGCTTGGCGACAATAGAAGCGCGGGTTTCGTCAATGTGGCTAAAAACCGCTTCGATGCCTTGGAGGTCGACTTTTCCGGTGAGAAAATCCTCGGGAAGGGTGGAGCGGTAGATCGTTTCTTTTTCTGGAAGGCAAAGAGCTGTTTTGAGCGCGTTAAGGCCCTGTTTTAAGTGGCGATTTAAAAGGTGTTGATAGCCGAGAAAAAAGTAAAGTGTCGGGTCTTGGGGAAGAAAGAGTAAGGCTTGCTTATAAAGGGCGAGGGTCGTTTGGTAGTCTTTTCGTTGCCATGCGCTCGAAGCTTGATTGATGAAAGTCAGGCCAATGACCTCTTTTATTGTGCGCTTTTGGAGGGCAGTTGTGTTGAGGCCGAGATAGGATGCACAAGGAAGTGAGATGCCGCGCGCTGTCGTCTCGATGTTGATGAGGGTGTTTTCGCTGCGGTAGCGCAGATAAATGTGGCCTGGTGGCGTGATGATTTCCAGGGGAAGGCCGATCCGCTGCGCCAGGGCGAGGTAAAGAACCGATACGCCGAGACAAACGCCTGTGCGCTGATCAAGTACGGCGGGGAGGAAGGTGTAAAGGTCGACGTCGCTTATTGAGGTCGAATGGGGGGGGAAGCGAAATTTTTGGTCGTAAAAGATAAGGCGGTTAATGGCAGCGATTTTTGCTTCATCGGTCGCATCAATGGGAAGATAGGCGAGAATCTGTAGCGCCATTAGGTCGAGATGGGCTTCGTAGCTGCGCAGCTTTTCCCACTTTTTTTCGTCGCCGTCAAAGGCGTAGAGAAGGAGGGCCCGTGCTAGATCAATTTCATGGGGGGCAAGGGCGATGAGAGCCTCTTTTGTTCGAACGAAAAACCCTTTGAGATGGCGGTTGTTAAGGTGGCTGGCTAGAGAATCGATCACCTGCAGTTGGTCGGCTGTTAAAAGAGGGGCAGCGGTTGAGGCCAAAGGAGGATGGACGAGTGAGATGAGGGCAGAGTGATCGATGGTTGGCAAGTCTAATGGCGGTGCGGTTGTCACGCCGTCTGGGCGGTGTTTGCGCAAAAGGCGCCATGCTTGGTCGAGGGCTTGTTTCCCGGCTGCGCTCGAGGGATAGAGCGAATAAAAAGCAAGCTGCTCGGCAATCGAATCGGGACGGAGCGAGTGGTACAAGGTGCTGACCTCTAAAGGCGATAGAGGTTGGGCGAGAAGAGGGGTGAGCAAGAAGGTGAAAAGAAGGAGATATCTAGACATCATGGCGCTAAAATGCGGTCAAACGCTTGGTTTAAAAGGGAGTCTTCCATAAGAAATTCGAGCGGCATTTTATAGCGGTAGGTCCAATTGTGCGGTTGGACAGTTCCCGGATAGTTGATGCGCTCGTCTTCGGGATCTTCCCAAGTGGTGTGGGGCGCTAAGGCGAGGTATTCTTGTAGTAAGTTGATGTGAAATAAGCTTCCACTATGGTGGTTGTCCCATAGAATTTCTAAATGGTGTTCTTGACTCAATTGGGGCGTTTGACGCCACTTTTTAAAGGCGGCATAAGCGGCAGCCTCTTCGGGAAACGAGCGCCACCATAAAGCGACGGTAGCAAGGTCGTGTGTTGAGACCGAAGACATGCTGATCGGCGGGTAGTCTTCATAGGGAATAAATGCGCGATCGTGATCCCAATTCCGTTGCCAACGAAAAATCTTGGTGCCTGGAATTCCATATTCTGCAAGCACTTTTGGGATGCAAGGGTCGAGATCGCCTAAGTCTTCGCCAATAGGAAGCATTGTGGTAAAAGAGAGGAGCGTGCTGAGTAACTGACGCCCTTGCGCTTCTATCAAGCCGGGGTCGCTTGGAATGTAGCGCCCTGTCGTGGGGCTTTGGCCAGCGGGAATTGTCCATAGAGAAAAAAAGCCGATGATATGGTCAATGCGGTAGATGTGGTAGAGCTTGGCTGCTGTTTGCAATCGCTTTTTCCACCATATATAGTGGTTTTGTTCCATCGCTTTCCAGTTATAGAGGGGAAATCCCCAGTATTGACCCTCGGGCTCAAGAGCGCTACTTGGACGGCCGACGATGTGATCGAGATGGAAAAAGGTGCGGTGAGCCCATACATCGGCGCTGTCTGGGTTGACGAGGATCGGAATGTCTCCTTTGAGCCAAACTTTTTTCTCTTCGGCATAGGCTTTGACCTGCTTGAGCTGGGAAAAGCACAGATATTGGATGAGACAGTAAAATTCGATTTCCTCGCGGTAAGTTGTGAGCCACTCTTTTTTGCGCCCATGACTGGGATGACGCGCTTCTTCTGGCCACTCTTGCCAGTGGCGTTCTTGGTAGGTGTTTTTAAGCGCTTTAAAAAGGGCGTAGTCGATGAGCCATTCTTCTTGGTTTAAAAAGCTTGTGTAGCTTGGCTCTTTTTTGAGCTCCTCTTTGACAGCGCCGAGATAGTGAGTGAGATAAGAAGTTTTGAGCGCTAGGACCTCTTGGTAGGCGAGTTTTTTTGTTTGGTTCAGAGCGGTTAAGCGTTGCCGTAGGGGGGAGAGAGTAAAGAGATGTTCGGTTAGGGGAAGGGCGTGTAGGCTGAGGTAAATGGGGTGAAGTGCGCACGACGAGAGGGCGTTATAAGGACTAGGCTCGCTTGGACCCGACTCGTTGAGCGGTAGAAGTTGAATGATGTCAAAGCGGAGACGGTGGCACCAGTCGATGAGAGGAAGAAGATCGAGAAATTCGCCAATGCCGCTACTTTGGTGTGTTCGAATGGCGCCAAGGGGAATATTGATGCCGTGATGATGCTTGTAGCCTATTGTATCCCAGGGTTTTTGCGTTAGAGGGTGAAGGGGTCGATGGGTCATCGCAAACCAAAAGGGGGTGGAGAGGGTTCAAACGAAGCGAGATTGTTTGGTAATGTGCCTGATTGAAGGGCGTGTTGCCACGATTCAGCGTGCGCGATAAAGGGAACGAGAAAGTCGACCAGAGTTTGGACCCGACACTCTGCGGCATCGAGAAAAGCATGCAAGATGAGGGCATCTTTTTTTTGTGAATAGGAAAGTGTTCCCCAAGGTTGGTAAGAGCCGTTGGCTTTAAGGGCGCCTTTTAGGAGGTCTTCGCGAAAGCGACCAGGCGGTACTTCGCCAAGCAAGGCGATAATGACGACGTTTTCTTCTGTTTGGTCCATATCTAGCTGGATCGGAAAAAGCTCTTCGATGAGGAGGGTGCAAGCTCCATGATCGTCAATATGGAGTGGAAGCTTTGTCATTTCCCCTAAATCCCAAATTAACTCTTGAAAAAATTTCACTCCTCTTCGTCCTCTTCTTCTTCTTCTTCGAGTTCATCGTCTAAATCGCTAATGGCTTCCATTAAAGCCATAAGAAATTCTTGGCGGTGTCTTTCCGAAAAAAAGAGCTTAGGAGATAGGTTGCGCATGGCGTCGCGGTACTGGGTGAAGATGATAATTTGTGCAGCGAGCTCTTCGGAGATGCCTAGAGTGGCGGCCAGTTTTAAGATTTTTTCCGGGGAAGGGTAACGCTCTTGAAGGGCTTTCATTAAAAGTTCTGCGAGCTTTTCAAAGGTGAGTTGTCTTGGCATCACCAGATCGGCTCGGTCAAAAAGGCGTTTGATCAGCTTCATCCGCTTATAAAAAAAGCGGAAAAGGCCCAAAATAGCCTGCATGGTCCGCGCTTCGCTAAAAAGGGTTTGCAGCTCTGAGCGGGGAATAGAAGCTCCTTTGGCTTTAAGATCGGCTCCAAGCGAATGCAACACGAAGTCAATAATGTTCTTCATGTCGGAAAATTTAAATTTTTCATGAAGCTCTTTGAACAGGTCATAGGGTTTTCGCGGTTTGCCTGTAATGTCGCGGTAAAGATCGCGCAGAGCAGTGGGGGTACCGAGGTTTTTAGTCGAGAATTTGAGCGCTTGTGCGGCGATGTTCCGCCCGGCGAGGATTTCCCGCCCAAAGTGGGTGTTAAAGCGCTCTTTGGCTTCGATCAGTTTCCGTTGCATCGCTTGATCGCGCTCGGAAGATTGGATAAGAAAATCCATCGCTTCATCAGCTAAGTACTGATCTTTGTAGATGCTTTGCAGCTTTTCTAAGATCTCTTCAAAGGAATCATCGGGATGAATAAAAGCGCGTAGCGATAAGAGGGTTTTTTTCTGCAGCTCTGAGTTGCGCTGGTAAAAATCTTCTGCTAACTCTTCGACGGCGGCCGATTCAGCGGCCGATTCACCGCGCGCTGTCTCTGATTTTTCTCCCTTGCCGGGATCAGCTTTTTTATGAAGCTGCTCTTTGAGCGTTTTAAATTCTTTTTTCTGTTTGAGTGGAGAAAAAAGGGCCTCGCTGGCGGCCCATTCTTGGGCGTTTTCCTGACTTTCGACTTGTCTAACGTCTCGCTGTAAAACCTCTTTCGCTTCTTGACGTTGGGTTTGCTCGATACTTTTTTCAGGAGAAGATTCGCTGATAGGATTGATGTGACTATTACTCATAAAGGGAAAAAGTGGGTCATTAAAGAGGCTTGCCTTACTTAGGTTCTGCGCTCGAGGGTTGATGTTTTTATCTTCAAAGGGTGTTTCTTTGGTCTAGGGTTGTTTGCCTTATAACAGAACCTAGCTTCTTTTTTCATTTTATACTCATCTTGATTCAAAATACAAACATCGAGCTCTTGTTTTAGCAAGAGCTCATCGATTTTCTTTCCTAGTGGGTAAGTGCGCGCGTTAAGAAAGTTGAACGCGACCAAGTGGTTGAATGCGAATTTCAGGGACAATTTCCTGGTACGAGACGACGGCCATATCGGGGAATTCCCCTTCGATGAGTTTGCGCGCAAAGCGGCGGACATCAATGGCAGTAAGTAAAACCGGAGGCTGGCCATCGGGTGGTGTGGGGACGACGATATTGCGCATTGCTTGGAGAATGAGTTGGACAGAGTCGGGATCGAGAGCGAGGTAAGAACCAGCTGAGGTTTGCTTGATTGCGCCGCGGATCATGTCTTCAATTTCAGGGTCGAGGGTATAAACAGAAAGAACACTTTGCCCTAAAGAGTATTTGTAGCTGATATACCGTTTTAGCGACGAGCGGACATATTCTGTGAGCAAGACGGTGTCTTTTTCTGTTTGGGACCATTCGCTTAGCGCCTCTAAAATGGTGCGAAGATCTTTGATCGATACTTGCTCTTGAATGAGGCGGCGGAAAATTTCTGTTAGTTTTTGTAAGGGGACGAGGCGAGTGACCTCTTTCACGAGATCGGGAAATGATTTTTCGACAAATTCTAAGATGGCGCGCATTTCCTGGATGCCGATGAATTCGGCTGCATTCATTTTGTAAAAATAAGACAGGTGGAGAATCATCACATCGAGCGGAGACCAGTATTTAATCCGACTCTTTTTCAAAATTTCGATGTACTTCATATCAACCCAAAGCGAAGCGCGGCCAATCATGTTAGGCGATGCTGTAAAGGGGAGGTTGTAGCGCTTTAAAATTTCTTCTGTCTCATTGGTCAAAACAGAGTGGTCGATCATTTTGCCGCGAACAAGGGGAACTTCGTTGAGGAAAATAGCGTATTCATTGGGGCCTAAAGTGGGCGAGTCTGTCCTGACGTGAACGCCGGGAAAGCGCACACCGAGATCTTGGTACAGCGCATGGCGCATTTTGGGAATCATTTCTTCAATAAACCCTTTGCCGCCTTTTTCTTTGCGAATTAAAGTAGAAAGACTTTTGCCAGTTTCTAAAATCACAGGTAGGGTTAACGCATAGCTATCGAGACCGCCTTGGACGACAGCATGGCCCTCGACGTCGGTTTCAACGGTCGTGGGACCCATCCCTCCAGCAGCTGCTTTTGCCGCTTTGCGGCGCTCTTTGATCCAATTTTTTGAGCCGACAAGAAGTAAGCCGACTGTCAGCGTGATAAAAATCCACGTCGGAAACCCTTTGAGGAAGGCCATACCAAACGTGACGATTCCGGCAATAAGGAGCCCTTTGGAGTGGGAAAAAATCTGCGTCGAAATATCTTTTCCGAGATTTCCCCCTTTTTTCTCACTCGATACCCGTGTTGTGATGATCCCCGCTGTTAAGGAGATCATCAGCGAGGAGATTTGGGTGATCAGGCCACCTCCAATAGAGAGCAAGCTATAAATTTGCGCTGCTTGGAGCCCTGACATGTTGTGCAAAACAATTCCAATAATCAGACCGCCGACGATGTTAATGATGGCGATGACAATCCCCGCAATCACATCTCCTTTGACGAACTTCATCGCACCATCCATCGCACCGTAGAGCTGGCTTTCTTTTTGTAAGCTCATGCGCAGCTCGCGCGCTTGGTTGGAGTCGATGACGCCACTGCGCATGTCGGCATCGATGCTCATCTGTTTACCAGGCATCGCATCGAGGGTAAAGCGGGCAGCTACTTCGGCAACCCTTTCCGCTCCCTTGGTGACGACAATAAACTGCACAATGGTGATGATTAAGAAGATGACGCCCCCGACGATAAAGTTTCCGCCGACGACGAAGTTTCCAAAAGCAAAAATGATTTCTCCAGCATCGGCGTGCAAGAGAATTTGCCGTGTCGCAGCAATTTCAATGCCCAGTCTAAAAAGTGTCGTAATCAGTAGGATCGACGGGAAAATAGAGATATGGACCGCTTTTTGGATATAGAGGGAAACCATGAGCAGCGAGATCGAAGCCGTGAGGTTGATGGCGATAAAAAAGTCGATGACAGACGGGGGGACGGGGATAATGATCATCAAAATGATGACGACCACAAACGAGGCTAAAACGACGTCGCTTGAGCGGTTAAGCGCTGATAGCATTTTCCTGCCGCCGAGGAAACTGGCAATGCTCATTTAAAAACCTCCAAGTCGTGTTCTGGCATTTTTTCAAGTTGGTTGAGCCATTTGAGGACCTCGGCGATCGCTTCATAGGTCTCTTCTGGAACATAATGGCCAACTTGCCCTTTATTGTATAGCTCCTGTGCAAGAGTCACATTGCGAATAATAGGGACATCAAATTCCAGGGCCACTTTCAACATACTATCGGCTGTTATGCCCTTGCCCATGATAATAATTTTTGGTGCAGGGTGCTGCTCTGCTTCGTATTCGAGAGCGACGGCGATGTGAATCGGATTGGTGATCACCGCACGGGCACGTCTGACGCTGCGCGGCCCTTCTTGATAAGCGAGTTCTTGCTGAATTTGGCGCCGCTTTCCTTTAATTTCAGGATTTCCTTCCGTATCTTTGAGTTCTTGTTTTACCTCAAACTTTTCCATTTTCATTTCTTTGGCAAAGTTCTTTTTTTGAAAAACAAGGTCTGCAATGGCGACGACGAGGAAAAAAAGTCCGACGCGGACAGCGACTTTGACAAGGAAATCACTAAAGACAATAGCGGCTCCCATGATAGGGGCGCCTGCGGTTGCGATAATGTGAGGAAGGCTGTCGAAGACAACCGAATAAATCAGGACGACAGCGCCGGCAATTTTGGCGATGGATTTGATCAGTTCAATGAAGGTTTTGATTTTAAACATCCCCTTCAAGTTCGTGATTGGGTTGAGCCGTTTAATATCGGGCTTCATGGCTTGCATCGAAAACAGGGGGCCGACAATTAAGAAATTCACGAGCACGCCGACAATGGAGATGAGGGCCATGAAGGGGAGCGATGTATTAAAAATCACATCGATGGCAAGAAGAATGAAGGTAGGAATTTGCGACGCGAGGCGGCTCGACTCTTTGATCGAGGAAAAACAGGTCACCATAAATCCCGCCAAACTGCGGAAAAAAAAGGTCGCTGACACGACAATAAGGGCAAAAGCGGTGGCGAAAGTAAAGGCGGAAGGAAAATCTTTAGATTTGGCGACTTGCCCTTTTTTGCGCGCATCGCGCAATTTTTTAGGGGTCGCCTTTTCGGTTTTTTCTGCCATAACGCTTTAGATTTAGTTGTGAAAAAAGAGGATGACATCACCATCGACAACCGGGTAATCGCGCCCTTCAAGGCGGACCTTTCCCGCTTCTTTGGCGCCGGCGCGTCCCTTAAAGCCGATAAAATCATCATAACTGATCACTTCGGCGCGAATAAATCCCCGCTCGATGTCGGTATGGATTTTCCCTGCGGCAGCTCGCGCTTTTGTCCCTTTTTTAATCGTCCACGCGCGCGTTTCTTGTTCTCCTGTTGTGAGAAAGGTGATCAAATTTAAGGTTTTAAATCCGCAGCGAATTAAACGGCTGAGGCTGGGCTCTTTTAATCCCAAGCTGTCTAGATAATCGGCCGCTTCGGATGGGTCGAGCTGGAGTAAATCTTCTTCGAGCTTGGCTGAAAGGGGAATGACGGTGGTCCCCCGCTCTTTTGCGAGCGCTGCGACCTTTTGGTAGTGAGGTTGTCGATCGAGATGTTGCAATTCAGTTTCGGCAACATTTGCCGCATAGATGACAGGTTTAGCCGTCAAAAAATCATAAGGTTTAAGGTGGGCGCTTTCTTCAGCGGTCAGGGCAAGCGACGCAACGGGAAGTCCTTGATCGAGATGAGACAGCACCTTTTCAAGCAGTTGACATAGAGGGAGCAGCGCAGAGTTCCCTTTGGCTTGGCGGCGGAGTTTCTCTAAGGCGTTTTGAGTCATCTGCAAGTCAGCTAATGTCAACTCGACCTCAATGGTCTCGATATCGGCAAGGGGGTCGATACGACCTGCGACGTGAACGACTTCATCTTCTTCAAAACAGCGCACCATATGGATAAGGGCATCTGTTGGCCGAATATTTGCGAGAAATTGGTTGCCTAGCCCTTCTCCTTGCGCTGCCCCTTTGACTAGACCGGCGATGTCGACAAAGGTCATGGTGGCTGGGACAGTTTTTTTGCTTTGAGATAGTGCACTTAAATGGTCGAGGCGAGGGTCGGGGACATCGACGATGCCGACATTGGGATCAATAGTACAAAAGGGAAAGTTGGAGGCGAGAGCTTGCATTTTTTTGAGTAGAGCATTGAAGAGAGTCGATTTCCCCACATTGGGTAAGCCGATGATACCACAGGATAGGTTGTGCATAAAAAACCTTAAACAAGAGGGCTGGTCATCTGAGAGGGGCTCAGAGAGGTCTATTGAAAAGAAGAATCATAGCGGATTATCGATTAAGTTGGGTGGTTTTTCTCGACTCTTTTGTCCGGCTTAGGTCGGTTGAGGGGATAAGGGACCAGGAGAAAGAGAAAGGAGGGCGTCTAAGGTCGCTTTGTCTGGAGTATCGTGCAGGTAATCGACAAATAGGATGTCAAGATCACACGTTGTT
>CAYTIT010000036.1:0-9974 GCA_964437975.1 uncultured bacterium | reverse complement strand
GCTTCTTGTGCCACGGTTTCTATCCCCTTTAATTAATGTAAGAGAACCAGCTGATCAACTTTTCTCGCCACAAGGAAAAAAAGTTAAGCAGCTCATTCGCCATAGTGTTGAATTGATTTACTCTCTCAGAGTGTGCCCTATGATTATTGATGTATCTGCTCGAACTTTTCCACCTTAAGCGAAAGGGAAAAAAGATGGATACATAAATATTCATAGGACACACTCTGAGGTGTTAATTTTCTTTGTTTGCTTTTGCCTCTAAACAGTGAAGGACACTGGTGAGAATCGCCTCTATTGTGCCCAACGTTTGCGCCATCGGCGCTTCGAGCAAGCCGACAAAAGTTGACCGCATTTCTTGCTTACTTGGAAGTTTGGAAATGGCTTCGACCTCTTGCGGAGAGCACACCTTTCCTTCGAAATACCCTCCTAACACTTCCAACACGCCTTTGTGCTCTTTGGCAAAGCCATAAACCACTTTGGCGATTCCAGCCGCGTCGTTGTCTCCTGCAGAAACGACTGCAAGATGGCTTTGAAGAGCCTCTTTTTCAACGCTCAACCCAGCTTCCTGAGCTGCCTTTAAAAAGAGTCTCTTTTTGACCATCCAAAAAGATCCTCCGCTTGCATGAACGGCTTTACGGAAATCAAATCCCAAGTTGGGACCGAGTCCTTGGTAGCTCGTCATGACAAAGGCGGGCGCGTTTGCCACTTTTTCTTTAATTTCATCTAAAAGTAACTGCTTTTCTTGTCGCATGACTTCTTTATTCTATTTTTTAGAGAGTTTCTACAAAATTTTCTTGTCAACTTTAACCCATAGCAATAGAGCTAACATCGATTCTAAAGCCAGGGCCCATTGTCGATGACAAAACCAAGCCCTGAAAATACAGGCCCTTAGCTGTCGCCGGTTTCACTCGAAAAACTGCTGATAAAAAGGCGTTAATATTTTCTAAAACGTTGTTTTCATCGAAAGAGAGCTTCCCAATAGAGTTATTGATCACTCCATTTTTATCGGCTTTAAACTCGATTTTTCCTTTTTTTGACTCTTCGACAGCTCGCCCAACATGGGGAGTTACTGTCCCTGCTTTAGGTGTTGGCATCAGCCCACGGGGACCCAAAATACGCCCGAGTTTTCCCACATCGCGCATCATGTCAGGTGTGGCAATAAGGACGTCAAAATCGGTCCACCCTTTTTTGATTTTTTCAACGAGATCTTGGTCACCAGCTTCGTCAGCTCCAGCTTCTACCGCTTCTTTGGCCTTATCTCCTTTCGCTAAAACGACAATACGCGCGACCTTTCCCGTCCCATGGGGAAGCATCACCGTACTGCGCACTTGCTGATCTGATTTTTTCGGATCGACACCGAGCTTTAAAGCAACATCTATCGATTGATCGAACTTCACTGGTGGGCACTGCTTCAGTAGAGCAATCGCCTCGGCAAGCGAGTAAGTTTTAGCTACACTAAATTGCTTTGAAATCTCTTTAAATCGTTTGCTTGCTCTTTTTGCCATTATTTCCCTCCTTCGATCACATCAATCCCCATCGAACGCGCGGTTCCAGCTGCCATCTTCAATGCGGCTTCTTTTGAGAGGACGCGCAGATCGGGCCACTTCACTTCGACGACTTTTTCGAGTAGGTCTTTTTCTGTTATTTTCCCCACCTTGTCGCGGTTGGGGACTCCCGATCCCTTGCCCAGTCCAGCAGCTTTTAACAAAAGTTGAGCCATCGGAGGTTTTTTTGTAATAAATGTGAAACTTTTATCGACATAGACATAAATTTCAACTGGCAAGACATCGCCTGCCTGGTCTTGAGTTTTTGCATTAAACTCCTTGCAAAAGGCCATGATATTGACTCCAGCCGCCCCCAATGCAGGGCCGATAGGCGGTGCTGGATTTGCCTTCCCAGCAGGAATTTGAAGTTTAATCACCTTGTCTAATTTCTTTTTTGCCATTTTTCTTTCAATCACCTAAACTGACATTAATCTACTGATTCTAATCTTCTAAATCTGTCCCTTCAGGGACTTCTTCAAGTTGCCAAAACTCCAAATCATCTACGCGCGTTTTGCGGCCGAAAATCGAAACTTCGACGCTCAAACGCCCGCGTTCATGATGCACTTCAAGCACAGTTCCCTTAAAGTTCACAAAGACGCTTTGAGGATCGACAATCTTCACTAAGCTTCCAATAGCGAGCTGATGCTTGTGGACAATTTCGCCTTTTTTCTCGTCGAGATCGTTTAAAATCTCTTCAATTTCTTGTTCAGTTAGCGGAACGGGCTTTCCTCCTCCAAGAAAATCGATGACTCCTGTTGTCTCTTTGACATACATCCACGACTCATCATTTAGCGTCATCTTGATAAACGCATAGCCTGGCCAATACCGCTTTTCTGTTACCCGCTGCGCCCCTTTTTTCACTTCAGCGACATTTTCAGAAGGGACGAGCACTTCTTCAATAGTATCGAGCATCCCCCTGGCAACGCGGTTTTCTTCTAAGGCCTTTTTCACTTTTTTTTCCTGGCCCGACATGACTTGAATCACATACCATTTGCTATTCATGTTAAGCTGCTTTTCTAACCTCCTATCCATCGCGTTACCTGACCAACCCCACTTAAAAAGAACCGTATGAAGAGGTCTGCCAAATAAACGCCAATGCCAAAAGCAAAAATCGAGGTAACGACAATCTTTGTACAGTTGCGCAGCTCATCTTGCGTTGTCCAAGAAACGCGCGCCATCTCTTCTTTCATGTCGCCGAAAAAAGCGCCGACTCTTTTTTTTTCTTTCCCCTTGGCTGCTTTTTTACGTGCGGCATTTAACTGCACAACTTTTTCAGAGACACTCATAGATCCCTTGCTCTTTGTTTTCATTCACACCCAATCCAGTAGGACGTGCCTTGCCTCTTTTCAGAGTCAAACCGAGTGCGGAGGGATTCGAACCCCCGACCGGCGACTTTGGAGATCGCTGCTCTACCAACTGAGCTACACACCCTTATTTCATCTTTAACGGTCAAGAGAAAAGAGAGAAGCCGCTTCCTGTCGGCTTCTCTTTTTTACTTTCTTTCTCTATTCGAGAATTTTCGTAATCTTTCCAGCTCCAATGGTGCGGCCACCCTCGCGGATAGCAAATCGCATCCCTTCTTCCATAGCGACAGGTTGAATTAAACTTCCCGTTAGTTCAACGTTATCGCCTGGCATCACCATGTCAGTGCCTTCAGGAAGCTCAACTGTTCCCGTTACATCTGTTGTCCGTAAATAAAATTGTGGGCGGTAGCCGGTAAAGAAAGGCTTATGACGCCCTCCTTCTTCTTTTTTAAGGATGTAAACTGTACCTTTAAACTTCGTATGAGGAGTGCAGGTGCCAGGAGCAGCTAAAACCATGCCGCGTTCGACATCTTTTTTGTCGATTCCGCGAAGAAGGATTCCGACATTTTCTCCAGCTAGCCCTTCATCGAGAAGTTTGTTAAACATTTCGATGCCAGTCACGACGCTTTTTCTCGTATCTCGAATACCGACGATCTCGATTTCACCGTTGATTTTAACGGTTCCCCTTTCAATTCTTCCTGTGACGACAGTTCCACGACCTGAAATCGAGAAAACATCTTCAACCGGCATGAGAAAGGGCTTCTCTGTTTCGCGCTCTGGCGTGGGGATTTTTTCATCGATCGCCTTAACGAGCTCATCGATCCCTTTTTCCCATTCAGCTTCTCCTTCAAGAGCTTTTAGGGCGGAACCGCGCACGATAGGACAATCTTTGTACCCTTGGGCTTCGAGCATTTCAGCTAATTCCATTTCGACAAGCTCGACAAGCTCTTCATCGCCAGCTTTGATTTGATCCATTTTATTTAAGAAGACAACAATTGATGGTACTCCGACCTGGCGTGCAAGGAGGACGTGCTCTTTTGTTTGAGGCATCGGTCCATCTGTTGCCCCCACAACCAAAATCGCGCCATCCATTTGAGCTGCTCCCGTAATCATGTTTTTGACATAATCAGCGTGTCCTGGGCAGTCGACATGGCTATAGTGCCTGCTATCTGACTCATATTCAACATGACTCGTATTAATCGTGATCCCGCGTTCTTTTTCCTCAGGCGCATTATCGATTGAGTCATAGCCACGGGCCTGCGCACTCCCCTTCTTTGCTAGTTGGTTTGTTATCGCCGCTGTCAACGTCGTCTTGCCGTGATCGACGTGACCAATCGTTCCAATGTTCACATGGGGTTTGTTGCGTTCGAAAGTTTCTTTTGCCATTTTGGTTGTCCTCCGCTTGGGATCCTATCTATAATTGGTTAACATCAAATGGTTCACTCTAATTTCTTCCATCCATGCCCAGAATAGGAATTGAACCTACGACCGCTTGCTTACCATGCAAGTGCTCTACCTCTGAGCTATCTGGGCAAATCGGTGTTACATCATCTTCAGACCGAGCTCGATCTTGCAAGTCATTTTTGCATCAAGCATTGAGTTAGTGATCAAAGAATAAATGACCTTAGACTTTAAGCCGAATGGAATAAAGTCTAGCGATATACCAAAAAAAACGCAAGCACCTATTTTAAAAGAATCCAAGAAAAACGCGAGAAAGAAAAAATTTACCAAAAAAACGCGGCGCCAAGCCAAGCTGATCGTGCACAGAGCCCCATTTTAAATCGACATGAGTTGATCGTCTAAGCGCAGCTGGCACAGGCCGAGCGCACTTAGAAGGCCCACAGCTTAACTAGCGGTGGCGGTAGACAATGCGCCCTTTTGAAAGATCGTAAGGAGACATCTCTACTTTGACGCTATCGCCAACAAAGACTCGAATATTGCGCACACGCATTTTTCCACATAAGTGAGCGTGGATCGTTGACCCATTTTCCAACATCACTCGAAATGTCATATTAGGAAGTAATTCTTCTACTTTCCCTTCCAGTTCAAAGGTGTCCTCTTTAGCCATAAATGAATTTTTTTCTCCTTGCGCTCTTAAGCGACGCCACTTAAATCTTAAGTCCAAGTGGCAGGTTAATTTAATGTTGATATGTTGCTCGCAACGTTTTCTTGTTTTCCCTAAAGAAGGTAACGGCAGATTGCGCCTTCAAGTTGACACTTTAGCTGCACAAAAACTCCCACATTTTTCCTCTAAACCGTCCAACCCAAGGGCAGAGGCAGGTTGGCAATAAAAAAATTCCAAACTACATGCAATTATTTTTTTTGAATGAGGCTGAGTATAACATAGCTTCCTGATTTTTCGACACGTAATCCACAACTTAACCGCAATCGGCAGAAAAACCAACCTCGAGAGCCCCCTTCCTCTTGCTAGAGTGACCAAGACAATGCTCGCGCGCGCAGACCCCTTCAAGAAACGCGCCTCAAAAGGGCAGCCTCGAGTCGCATTCTCGCGTAGAGGCTGTTCACGCCTTGCATGCGCCCCGGAGTCAGCGACGACGTCATGCCGATCTCTGTCAAAACTTTGGGTGGGCAGTGCAACACGACCTCTGGCACCTCTTCTTGGTATATTTCAATGAGAAGCGCAGCTAAACCAAGAGAAATCAACGCGTTAGAGTACGCGCTAAAAAGAAGTTTTTCCTCTTGGAGGGAGGTTTTTAAGTAAAGTAGACTTTGACACCCCGCAATGCGATATTTTTCGATGTGCTCTTCCTTAGCTAGCAAAGGTAACGCCTGTCCTCGCTCGATCACCTTTAGATGCATGTCTTCAGGGGTGGCGCAGCAAGAAAAGTCTTTTCGAATGTGCTCTTGTCTTTGAAGACACCGTTGAAAGTTTTCAGCCATAACAAAATCGCAAAGTAAAGAAAAAAGGTCAGTATATCTGATTGATTCAATTAAACGCGAATCTCAAAAAGTCTTAAAAATGAAAAAATTAGACCTTTTTTCATATTGCTTGTTTTGCTACATTGATGTGCTAATCGCATATGGAACTCTGCCGAAATCATGATCAGTAGACCGATCGCGATGCAAGAAGCGGGAATGTTGCCACAGTCAGCGCTCTAGATTGTTTATCGGCGATGCAACCAATAGAAGAGAGAGAGAGGGTGGCAAAGGGAAATAATACGATTCTTGCATCGCGATCGGTAGATTGCCAAGTCAAGCTAACCGAAAGCATAATTCGCTTTTCACTTTTGAATTTACATTGAGCCCACTATGAATTTTCGTTTTTTATTTTATGTCTTATTGATGTCGGCTTCTTTCATGCTGCTCAATTATTTTTCATCTCCTGCAAAAAAAACACCCCCACCACAAGAAAGCTCTCAATCTAGCGAGCTTCCCCCACTTCAACTCGAAACGCTCTCACCGCAATCGCTTCCTCTCGTGCCCCTTTATACGAGCGTCGACTCGACAGAACCTGTTGCCACTTCCTTCATGGTCTCTCCCGGTCATTACCTCGCTTTCCCTTGGCAACACAACCAGCCACCAACGCTCCTTTATGCACGCAAAACTGACGGCACGCTAGAAGAGATCAGCCGCATTGTCGATGCTAAAACAAAAGATTCTCTCCTTTTTTACAGTTCTCGTAGCCACCCTAAGCTTGATGTTGTCTCTTTGCCAACAATTAAAGCCCTCCCTGTTCAGCTCCTTTCATTTCCGACTCCCAATGAACCTAGGGTCAATGCCGCTGAATACAATGACGGTCGCTTGATGTTTCCGGCCCAGTCTCCGACAACTCCCGCTATTGTCTTGTTCAAGGTAAGCGGCACCTACCTCCCTGCCGGGCTCTATCAAAGCGAAAACAGCGCGTTTATCCCCTTTGATCAACTCACTGAGTATGGCCCATTGACGCGCTACACCCAGTATGAAACACGAGAGACCCAGCTGGCTAAAGAGGCTTTTTATGTTCTTGAAAACGCTACGATGCAAGTGGTGTTTTCCACCGTAGGCGGCGCGATTGCCGAAGTCAACCTCCCTTTCCGATCGGCTCACTTTCCACAAGCTGTTGTTCTTCCGATTCAATTTGACCGAATCATCAAAAAATCCTATCCCAAAAATGCTTTGTTTCCCCTCTTTCCTTATTGGACAATTGACCAAACGACAAACAAGCCGGTACAAAAGCAACCCACCGCGGGCGACTACTACCCTTTACTCCGTCGAGGCATCGCTCAAACAGCTACGTCGCCTGGCTACCGCGCCCCACCTAAATCTTATGCTTTTGCGACCCTTTCCGATGATTTCGACACTGCGCATGCCACCTACCGCGTGCGCCGCTTTACTCGACAATCGATTGAATTTGAGCTTTCACTGCCCAACCGCCGTATTGTCAAAACCTACCGCCTTCCGTCACAAGAAGCTCCCTATAGTTTACTCGCTAGCATCCAGGTTGAAGGTGACGCCCGCGGCCTTTGGATTAGCTCTGGCGTTCCCGAAGTTGAGCTGATTTCGGGAAGCCCCGCTCCGGCGCTGCGCTATAGCCGCGTCCAAGGTGGCCGCTTAGGCGTTCATAAAGCTTCTCTTCCGAAAATCGCCAACTCTTTGGGTGGATTCCAACCAAACTGGGTTGCCAATTCGAATGGTTATTTTTCTCTTATTTTCGACCCCCTCACCGAAATTGGCACCGCAACCGAAACGACGCTTGTTCCCGGCGATAGCGACCCCACGCGCCTGTCTATGATCGACCCCGAAAGCCCGCCCTACCCCGCAAATAAATACCCGGGATATCAATTTCTTCTCCCACTTATCAATACAAATGCACCGACTCACTTCCGCCTTTTCCTTGGCCCACTTGACAATGCAACACTCAAAAAAGTCGACGCTATTTATACCGACCCCGTGACGGGTTATACCCCTAACTACAGCGGAGCAAAAAGTTTTCATGGCTGGTTTTCGTTTATTTCCGAACCTTTTGCCAAGTTCCTTTTTGTCATCATGGACTTTTTCCATCGCCTCACTCATTCGTGGGGGTTTTCGATTATTCTGCTGACTCTCTTTCTCCGTTTGATGATGTACCCACTCAATGCTTGGTCGATTAAATCGACGTTAAAGTTGCAAGAGGTCGGACCAGAAATGCAAAAGCTGCAAGCTAAATATAAAAACGACCCCAAGCGCGCCCAACTTGAAATGATGCAGTTTTATAGAGAGCATAAAATTAACCCTTTTGGCGGGTGCCTCCCCTTGATTATTCAAATGCCGTTTCTCTTCGGCATGTTTGATTTGCTCAAATCGACTTTCTCACTTCGCGGTGCCAGCTTTATTCCCGGCTGGATTGATAATCTAACAGCTCCTGACCACCTCTTTTCATGGGCAACACCTCTCCCCTTTATTGGTAATTCCTTTCATTTATTGCCGATTATTTTGGGCGTTGTGATGTTCTTTCAGCAAAAATTCAACGCTGCCCAAAGTAAAAAACAAGGTCCAGCCCTGACTGCTCAGCAACAGCAACAGCAAAAAATGGGGACGATCATGACAATTGCCTTTACCGTGCTCTTTTATAAATTTCCCTCTGGCCTTAATCTCTACTGGCTTTCGTCTATGGTCCTCCAGATTATTCAACAATGGTATATGATGAAACGCCGTCAAAAGAAGGGGCTCAACTCTCCCAAAAAAGTAAGCAAAAGCCGCGCTTAACGCGCCATGTATTGACAGCACATCGATGAATGTATGGACCCAGTTTCTCAATGACCTTGAGCGCATCATCGGAAAAAAAGCAGTTGCTCGCTGGCTAAGGCCTCTGCGCCTTACCTCTTTTGATGCGCGGAACCTCTATCTTGATGCCGATGATCCCTTTCAAATTCACTGGTTCTTTGAGCAAGTGGATGCACAGCTACTCAGTCGACTCCAAGCGCCAAGTGGCGCTTCTATCAAGCTCCACTTTTCGGTGAAAGGGCGCCCTTTTGACCGGTTGCAAAAAAAAAGTGCCTCTCACACTGAGCGCCCTGCAACTCCTTTTAAAAGTAGCCACCTCGATCCCCATGCTCTTTTAGAGCACTTTTGGACAGATGACACACCACATTTCCCCCTTCAGGTCATTAAAGAGTGGCTCAAACAACCCGCTCCCTTATCACTTAGCGACGACAACCCTCTTTACCTCTACGGCCCGCTAGGCTCCGGAAAAACCCACCTATTAATGGGAATCGCCCATGCTCTTAAAGCGAAGGGGTTGCGCCCGTTTTATATTCAAGCGCAAACCTTTGTCGAACATGTTGTCCACGCCTTTCGCTCTAGCCTGCTCCATAGTTTTCGCGCACTTTATCGAAGTATCGATGTCTTGCTTATCGACGATGTTCATCTTCTTGCTCGAAAAACAGGGACTCAAGAAGAGTTTTTTCATACCTTTAACCACTTATATGAAGAAAAGCGCCCGATTGTTATGACAGCGCACTGCCCTGCACAAAAACTCGAAGAGATCGAAGAAAGGTTAATCAGCCGGTTTGAATGGGGGCTTGCCTTGTCTTGTCCTGCTCCATCAAAAGCCTTAAAAAAAATCTTGATTAGAAAGCGCAGTCATCAGTTTGGCATCACCCTTGAACCGAGTGCTTATGATTTTTTACTCACTACTTTTCATCCTCTTCCCACTTTGATTCGCTCAATAGAGGCGCTCGCCCTTAGAGGCCAACACCTTCTCCATACCCCTATGACAAAAGCAACCCTCGTCACGTTACTTCAAGATCTTATTGCAGCAGAAAATGCCCACATCCTCTCTCCTGAAGTGATTATTGAGTCTGTTGCGCGTTATTTTGACTTGACAAGCAAAGATATTCTTAGCCGCTCTCAGCGGAAAGAGTGCACTTTACCAAGGCAAATAGCGATGTATCTTTGCCGCAACAACCTCTCGCTACCTTACATAAAAATTGGCAAGCTCTTTTTTCGCGACCATTCTACTGTGATGTCAAGTACGAAACTGATCGCGCAAGCGCTCCAAAACAAAGAGCCCTTGGTTACTCAATCCTTGCAGGCAATTCTGTTACACTTAAGCAACCGGCCTTGAAAAAATTTCTAAAAGAAAATAAAAAAAGGCCGACTCCTAAACAAGTCGGCCTTAGAGAAAAGAGGCGATCTTATGATAACT
>CAYTIT010000035.1:0-10049 GCA_964437975.1 uncultured bacterium | reverse complement strand
CAAAAAATGCATAAAAACCGAACCAAACCCCCTGCTATGTCTGATGCGACGTCTGGAATTTACCTTCGCTCTTCACCTAGCGACACACCGCCCCGCTCTTAGCAACAGACAGCCCCGTTCAACAACGTCGAGTCTCTTATGGTTAAAACGGCTCTTGTCCACGACTGGTTGACAACGCTCGGTGGCGCGGAAAAGTGTCTCCAATCTATTCAACACCTCTTCCCCTCGCCTCTCTTTACCCTTGTCTGCGACCCTGCTCTCCTTTCCCAGATAGGCCTGACCAAAACACGTGTCATCACGAGTTTTATCCAAAAGCTGCCATGGGCCAAACGTCACTACCCCCGCTATCTCCCCCTGTTCCCTTTAGCCATCGAACAATTTGACCTCTCTTCGTATGACCTGATTCTTTCTTCGTCTCATGCCGTGGCTAAAGGCGTGGTAACCTCTTCTGACCAATGGCATATTTGCTACTGCCATACACCTATGCGTTACGCCTGGGATCTTTACCACCTCTACTTAACGCAGCATCACTTGCAGCGCACACCCAAAGGTTTCATTGCAAAAATTTTTCTGCACTACTTAAGACTTTGGGACGCCCAATCTGCGCAACGGGTCGACGCCTACATTGCCAACTCTCACTACGTCGCCGCTCGCATTAAAAAAACCTACCGCCGCAATGCCACGGTGATCTACCCCCCTGTCAACACCCGTTTTTTTACCCCCTATGAAAGGAAAGAGCCTTTTTATCTCACCGTTTCGCGTTTAGTGCCCTATAAAAACACCGCTGTTTTGCTCGATGCTTTTTCTCTTCTTCCAGATAAAACATTAGTCGTCATCGGCGCAGGGCCTAAACTCAAAGCGCTACGCCAAAAGGCTCCTAGCAACGTCGAACTTTTAGGGTACCAAGATGATGCTACCTTAAAAAAATACTTGCAACGCGCCCAAGCCTTCATCTTTCCTTCGTTAGAAGATTTTGGCATTCTCCCTGTTGAAGCACAAGCATGCGGCACGCCAGTCATAGCCTATGGGAAGGGAGGAGCTCTAGAAACGGTCATCGAGGGAACAACTGGGCTCTTTTTTCGCGAGCCAACTGCAGCTAGCCTTGTAAAAGCTATTCAAACCTTTGAGCAAACAAAAGAACATTTTCGCCCGTCTGTCATCCGTGCCCACGCAGAAACTTTTAGCGAAGAGCACTTTCAGCGCGCATTTAAACACTTTGTCGATATGTCTTACGCTCACCGTCAAGATGTGAGTTTAAGGCGCCGCACGCCGAGGACAAAAAAAGGAAGGCCGATAAGCCAATAGAAAATCCAGTGACGCGCTTGCCACTGCAAAGTCAACACGCCATCTTGGGCAAAAAGTAAAATCAATGTCCCTAAAGCAAAAAGGTACCCACCTATAGAGAGAAAAAGGAGGGGGAGAAAAGAGCCTCGTGCTTCGTCTTTTTCGCCTTGCTCTTCCCCTTCCTCTTCTGTTTCTTCTTCTTTTTCAGAGTAGGTCGAGGTCGAAAGCAACGGCTCTTCTTTGACGGGCTCTTTGTGGATAAAAACGCCTTCTTCGCGCTTGTCGGGAATGCCGACGCCTTGTCGACTACGCGCAGAATAGGGTGGAGTGTACAAAGAAGCGAGACTCTCTTTAATTTCTGCCGAATTTTCCGGCGCAGGGGAGGGAAGAGCCTCTCCTAAAAGGTCACTGCCACAAAAAGGGCAATAGGTCGCTTGGACGCTGACATCTGCTTCGCATTGGGTACATGCGCGGGTCTGGTCAGATGGCGCCATAATCTCGTTCCATGATTTGTTGACTACAAGCCCTTTTAGTGTAGTCTACCTCTTGATAGAATGGGAAGAAAAATTCAGGCTTTGGCCTCTTTTCTCCCTTTCTTTTGCCATGCGCTTGTTCAAAAAACACCTGCGCGCGCGCTACATATCTTAGGAATCCCCTTCCTTTGCGATTTTTCCTTGTCTTTGCCAACTTTTAACGACAACCTTCATTTCACGCATGATCTCTTTAGGCGTCTTTTCGTCACGAGCTAATGCGCAAAACGTTTGCCGCTCATCACTTGTTGTCAACCCAGGACAATTAAAAACAAGGTAACTAGCCAAACTCAACTTTCCTAGCACATCTTCATCTTGTAGCAATGCAAGCGAAACGCGGGCAATCGTTTCTTCTTCTGGGAAAGCGTTGAGAACGATAGCCGCATAGTCGTTGTCTTTCGACAGCGGCCGCTGTTGGACACGCTGCACAAGGAAATCGCGCGCACTCTCACCAAAAGAGCAAAGTGCGCGAATAATCCCTTCGTCGGTAAAGAAATTATCGTGCCCTAGTGCGTCAAAAAGAGGGGTGATAGCGCGGTCATCTCCAATAGCGGCAAGGGTCTTTGCTGCAAAAATAGGCGCGCGCCCATACCCAGGAAAGAGTGGATCGTAAAAGATTTCTGTTCTCAATAGCTCGACAAGAGCAGGGACAGCTTCCCTCCCAGTTTCGACCAACGCTTCGATCTCTTTTTCTGGGAAGTCTTCTTCTGCAAGAACCAAATCGCTCACTTTAATTGCCAGCTCTTCAGACTCTTCTTTGCCATAAACAGCGCGCAGTCGCGCATAAGCTTGCTGCGCCGCTTTGACAATATGCTGCGCCGCTTCGGGGAGGTAAAGCTCGCTAATGTCTTGCCCCGCTTCTTCTTCAATGTGTTGGAGTTTTTGAATTTGCTCAAGACTAAAGTCGGGCAAAACCCCGACACCCTCTTGATGATAATAATCGAGCATCATGTCAAAGCTCGCCCCAAAGTGGGCGTTGCGGTGCATGAGAATTTCCATGTCCACAGTATCGACAAGTGGTACTTGACCTCGGTCCATGCCTTGCCCTATCGCGTATTACTGCTTGGCGTTTTGAAAGGCCATCTCTTTAAGCAACGATGCATTATAGCTCGATCTTACAAACGGCCCCGCATACACATGTTGAATACCGAGCGCTTTGCCATGGCGCTCATAGTGCTTAAACTGCTCTGGTGAAACAAACGATTTCACAAGGAGTTTCCGCCGACTCGGTTGCAGGTATTGCCCAATCGTGACAATAGAGCACCCCACTTTTTTAAGGTCAGCCAATGTTTCTTCAACTTCTTCAGCTGTTTCTCCCAACCCTACCATGATTCCCGATTTGACAAAAGGGGCTCTTGCGCTCTGGGCAACATAAGACAGAAGCTCTAGTGTCCGTTCGTAGGTAGCTCGATGGCGTACGCGCGGTGTTAAGCGACGCACCGTTTCTAAGTTATGGTTAAAAATCTCAGGGCGCGTCTTGAGTACGCGCTCAAGTGCTTGAGTGTCGCCATGAAAGTCAGAGGTTAAGAGTTCAATCGTGACACCAGGACATTGAGCGCGCACCGTTTCGACGATCGAGGCGATATGGGTGGCGCCTTGGTCTTCTAAATCATCGCGCGCAACCATTGTGATCACGACATGAGATAACCCAAGCTCTTTGACAGTCTGCGCAATATGCAACGGCTCTTGAGGATCGGGAGCTTGAGGGTTGTTGGCAAAATCAATTTCGCAAAACCCACATGCCCGGGTACAGCTTTTCCCAAGGGCGAGAAAGGTTGCCGTACGCCGTGAGTAACACTCTAATCGGTTGGGGCACTTGGCTTCTTCGCATACCGTGTTCATACCTCGCTTGCGCAACACTTCCTGAGTGCGCTTAAGTTCATTGCCCGCTGGCAACTTTCTGTGTAGCCACGAAGGGAACCGCCCTTGGGTGGTTTCTTCTGTGTGCGACGGCAAGACATTTAGGGGGTGGGGCTTTCTCATCACGTCTATTGGTATCCTTATCTACTCTTACCTGCCTACTTTGGGAGGAAAATGCAAGGGGCTTTCGTTTGCCAAAAAGGCAGATTCCAGCCACGCCTCAGGTAGGGTGGGGTGAGCATGAATCGTCTCCATGACGCAGTCTAGTGTTAATTCGTTGTTTATCGCAAGGGCCATCTCAGCAATGAGCACCGAGGCGCTATGTCCAACCGCTTGCGCACCTAAAATCTCTTTTGTCCCTTGATCTGCAATCACCTGAACAAATCCCTCAACCGCTTGCGACGCCACCGCTTTGCCAAGCGCTTGAAACGGAAATTTTCCAACAGAAAAAGAGTACCCCTCTTCGCGCGCCGCCTCTTCAGTGAGCCCAACAGTCGCAATTTCTGGTTCGGTAAAAATCACCGCAGGAACAGCGCGGTAATCCATCCTGGCCACCTCGCCACAAGCGTGCGCTGCAGCAACAACACCTTGGTGTGATGCGACATGAGCCAGCATCGCCTTGGCCGTTAGATCGCCAATCGCATAAATCCCAGGAACAGCCGTTTCCATCGCGTCGTTGACTTCGATCTCACCGCGTTGACCTAAAGTTAACCCCGCCTTGCCCAGGTCAAGCGATGCGGTATTCAACGACCGCCCTACAGCAACGAGCGCCATCTCACTGTTGATCACTTCACCTCCGCGCAGCCGGACGGCGACTCCTTGTGCACTGCGATCAATCCCCTCGACCATCGCTTCAGTTTTTAGCGCAATATTGCGCTTTAAAAAAGCTTGTGTCAACGCCTGAGAAATCGTGTTTCCTTGCGCTTCGACAATCGACGCAAGAGCTTCAACAATGGTCACTTCTACGCCGAGTTCGGCGAATAACGAGGCAAACTCGCACCCGATATAGCCCCCGCCAATAATCACCATAGAGCGGGGAAGGGTCGTTAACTCTAAAACAGAGGTCGAGTTTCGAACCCGGTCGTGATCACAGGGAAAGGCGGGGATATCAATGGGGCTCGATCCCGTCGCAAGGATGATGTTGTCGGCTTTCACCATCCCGCCATGTTCGCCGCGCACTTTGAGTTCACGCGGCGAGAGGAACGACGCCTCCCCTTGAATGATTTCGATCTTGTTAGCGCGTAAAAGGCCGCCCAAACTCGTGCGAATCTTTGAAACGACTCCATCTTTACGCTCTTTCATCTTCTGGTAGTCGAATGAAACCTCGCCTGTTTGAATGCCATACAAGGCGGCTTCTTTGACTTTTTTTAAGACAGCGGCATGAGACAACAACGTTTTTGTTGGAATACACCCAACATTGAGACATGTTCCCCCCAGATCACCTTTCTCGATTAAAGCCACTTTTTTACCAAGCTGCGCTCCTTTAATCGCCGCGACATAACCACCTGGCCCCGCTCCAATAATCGCTAAATCGTACTGTTTACTCTTTGCCATGTGCATTCTCCTTCAATGTCTCAAGTCTCTTTATTGTACAGAGATTGCCCCAAAATGTGAACTCTCTCGTCTCAACTGAAAAAAAGAAAAAAGAGGGAGAGAGTGTTTGCGCCCACAAACATATCCGAATCCATTCTTCAACCAGGTGTAAATATGGATTTTCGCCTTTGGGCATCATTTATACCGACCGTGATTCAAGAATCGGTATATACCGATCGGCATAGAAAATAACCTCTTACAAACCAATATAATAACATTTTAATTTTCGGCAATTGTTGATTATGTTCTTATATTAATCTATATGTAAAATTATACCGATTGTATTTGGAAATACATTTTATACCGATCAATGTGAAATGACTTTCGATTCTCTTAATAACCTCACAAGTCGCGTTGCCTGCATCATTCTTGCAGGGGGACAAGGCACCCGCCTCTACCCACTCACCCAATCGTGTTGCAAACCAGCTGTCAGTTTTGGCGGCAGATACCGCCTGATCGATATCCCTATCTCCAACTCTTTGAACTCAAACATGAAAAACATCTTTGTCCTCGCTCAATATTTTTCATCTGGCCTCAATGCTCACGTCAAAGAAACCTATGCCCTTGATCCATTCCAGGGGGGAAATCTCCACGTTCTGACTCCAGAAGAGCGCCCTGAAGGCAAAGTTTGGTATACAGGGACAGCAGACGCTGTGCGCAAAAACCTCGCGACTTTTTCTTCTCTCCCTATCGACTATTTTCTCATCTTATCAGGCGACCAGCTCTATACGATGGATCTTGAAGCGATGGTCACCTTTGCCGATCAAAAAAAGGCCGACTTAACGGTTGCGTCTCTACCTGTGACTGCTGATGAAGCGCCGAGACTAGGCCTTTTACGCGCTGATGCCAATGCTGCTATTACCCACTTTCACGAAAAACCACAAGATCCGCACGTGCTCAAAGACTTTCAGTTAAGCCGCGATTTCTTAACCGCTCATTTGATTCCAGACTCATCGACCCCCCATTTTCTCGCCTCTATGGGAATATATGTCTTTAAAAAAGAGGCCTTAATCGCCTTACTGAACGAAGATACCCGCGACGATTTTGGCAAGCACCTTATTCCCACCCAAATCGCGAAAGGAAACACCGCCGCTTTTTTACACCAGGGGTACTGGGAAGATATCGGCACCATCTCTTCCTACTATCAAGCCAACCTCGCCTTAACGACAAACAGCTTAGGGCTGAACCTCTATAATGAGATCCTCCCGATCTATGCTCACAATCACCACCTTCCAGGAGCGCGGATGCATCAAATCAGCGCGCAAGACTCGATCATCTGTGACGGCGCAATCATTGAAGGGGCAACTGTGAGCAATAGCATCATCGGTGTGAGAAGCGTGATCAAAGAGGGAACAACCATCCGCAACTCGATCCTTCTCGGCAACTCTCACTACGTCGATCAAAAGGAAAAAAGCCCTTTTTATATTGGCAAACAGTGCACGATTAACAATGCGATCATCGACGAAGATGTCATCATCGGCGACCACGTTCAACTCATCAACCAGAAAAAGTTGACCCATTACGATGGCGACGGCATTTTCTTACGTGATGGCATTTTTATCGTCACTAAAGGGGCTGTCCTCCCCTCCCACTTCATCTTTTAAACCCAAAAGGTACGGCACACGACTTGGGTTTTAAGCTAATATTCCTGTAAAATTAGAAGGGAATAGACCGAACGTCTACGTAGCAGAGTTTGGTTTTTCGATTTTGTTGACCACCGAACAGGACCTCGCAATGGCTATATGGGTCATAGGTGACTTACACCTCGCTTTCAGCGTTCCAGACAAAACCATGGAGGTCTTCGGCAAACAATGGGAAGCCTACTCCGAAAAGATCAAGCGCCATTGGGAACACCTCATCACGCCAGACGATCTCGTCTTGATTCCCGGCGACATTTCCTGGGCAAGCCACCTAGAAGACGCTCTTATCGACTTGCGCTGGATCGACGCGTTGCCAGGGAAAAAACTTCTCTTAAAGGGAAATCACGACCACTGGTGGTCATCTAAAAAGAAGCTCAAAGAAAAACTCCCTCCCTCGCTATTTTGCCTTCAACAAGACACCTTCACGTGGAACGACGTCGCTATCGGCGGCGCCCGCCTATGGGATACAGTCGAATACGCCTTCGATCTTATTCCGTCACAACACGATCTTCCGACATTAACAGAAGAGGAGCGCCACCAGCAGGAAAAAATCTACGACCGAGAGCTCGGCCGGCTAGAAAGAAGCCTATCTCAGCTCGACCCGAGCGCCCGCTACCGGATTGCCATGACGCATTATCCTCCCCTTGGCCTTGACCTTAAGCCATCGCGAGCAACAACCTTGTTTGAGGCCTATCAAGTTGACATCTCTGTTTTTGGCCATCTCCATCATCTTCCCGCCAACTCTTCTTTATTTGGCGAAAAAAATGGGATTCACTATCTACTTACCGCTGCCGACTATATCAACTTCAAGCCCATCCAACTTGTCGATACGTCGGGTCAACTCGTCTGCACAAAAAAATAACCTCTCTACGAACCGACCCGAATACATTCTTCAACCAAGTGTAACTGACGGCCAGACGCTCCCCTTGCAAGAACAAACGTCGACATCGTCGCTTTAACCAAGCAACAGCCCTTGCTACTTTCCAGCGTTGTGAAATTAGCTTGAAGAGGCCCTCCTTTTAGCCTGCTTTGATCCTTTCGCCAATTGCGATTCACGAATCGATTGAATTAGGGTTGCAATAAAAACCGATTTTTACAATACAAAAATTAACCACATAAAAACCTGATAATGACAAAAAAACCCCCTGCTATCTTGCGTTTTTTCCAATGGCTGTGTCGCTTTAATTTTGGCGATTTCGAAACCGAAGAATTTAAAAAATTCCTTCGGATGGGGGTGATTTTTGCTCTTATTATCGGCGTCTACTGGACACTGCGCCCTCTAAAAGACTCAATCTTTATCCAACTTGTTGGAAAATATCAACTCCCCCTTGCAAAGACCATCTCTGTCCTGTCACTCTTGCCACTTGTGATGTTCTACACGAAGCTTTTAGAGCGCACCTCGCGGGAAAAAATGCTCGTGATCCTTCCTGCTTTCTATGGCGTCGCTGTGTTAGGCTTTAGTTTCTTAATGAGCTTTATTCAAGGCACCGATAGAGCTCTCGCGGGAAGTTCAGCAATGGCGGCATTTAGCCTCAAAGCACTTGGCTATATTTGGTACCTCTTTATCGAGAGTTTTGGTTCTTTGGTCGTTGCCCTCTTCTGGGCTTTTGCAGCTGACACAACCAAGCCAACACAGGCAAAAAGGGGGTTCCCCCTTGTCGTTGCTATTGGCCAAATAGGTGGAATTGTTTTACCGGTCACTGTTGGAGGTCTTCCGCACCGCCTGCGAGCCTCGACTGACTTCCTAGCGATGATTTGCCTTTCCGTGTTGATTCTACTCATTATCCCTCTTGTCCGCTACTTTTTAAAGGCAACGCCCAAGCACCTTCTCGACTCTTTTCACGGTCGCAACGAGAAACAGCAAAAAGCAAAGCAAGAACCGGGCTTTTTAGAAGGGCTTAAACTGTTACTCGCCCACCGCTATCTTCTCTGCATTTTTGGCGCCAATTTTATTTACGAAGTCGTTGTCACCATCTTTGATTTCAACTTTAAAATCGCCGCAAGCTCTGCCTACTCAGGTGTCGCTCTTAGCAATTACCTGAGCATCTACGGTTCAAGCGTCAATGTTGTTTCCCTTTTTTGCCTCCTTTTTGGTATTAGCAATATCACCCGTTTTTTAGGGGTGGGGGTCGCATTAGCAGCGATGCCTGTCATTGTCGGCGTTGCCCTTTTTGGCTTTTTAAGTCTCGACACGCTCCGCTTTCTCTTCGCCCTTATGGTCGGGTCAAAAGCGATTAACTACGCGCTCAATGGCCCAGCGTTAAAGCAGCTTTACATTCCGACAACCCCCGATGTGAAATTCAAAGCCCAAGCGTGGATAGAGACCTTTGGCTCCCGATCTTCGAAACAAGCAGGTTCTCTTTTTAACATGTCGCTTGGCCCCCTTCAAGGAGCCTTCGGCGCCTTGATTGGCCGCACCTACTATCTCACGCTGAGCGGCATTCTCTGTTTCCCGTTGCTCGCCCTCTGGTTTATCATCGCCCTTTTTCTCGGCCGCTCATTTAAAAAAGCCATCCACAACAAAAGAACCATTTGTTAGCTTCGCCCCATCCGCCTTCTGAGCCCACCTCAATAAAAAAATAAATATTTGTCATGTTGCCATTTTACTTCCAAAGGTTGCGTAAGGTCAGGAGGAATGACGCCCAAACTGCCAAAAGATCTTGATAGATTTATCCCTCGATCAACAAAGCAAAGCGAAAAGTGATCGATCGCAGCAAACGTCGAAATACAGCCATAACAAAAGCCGTTCATTTTTGTCTAAAAGCCAATGTATCTAAAGTTTTCATTGGCAATCCCGACGGGGTCAGAAGGAAAAACACAGGCCGCAAACAGAATCAGCGGCTAGCCGGCTGGGAATACGGCAAAGACATAGACTACCTAACCTATAAATCTAAGCAAGCGGGCATAAAGAGCTTCAAGGGCTCTAAGAAAGGAACCTCGCGTCATTGTTCCAAATGTGGCTTGCGAAAAAACCGAAAAGGGAGATGGTGGAAGTGCACACAATGCACATTTGAAGCTCATAGAGGCATCGTTGGAGCACTCAACACATGTTCCCGCTAGCTTTTGACATGAAGGTAGCAGCTCCGATCAGACTCACTTCACAACGCTGGAAAGTAGAAAGGGCTTTTGCTTGGTTAAAGCG